>SKWY01000299.1 GCA_007128675.1 Deltaproteobacteria bacterium
AATCTTTGATTGCGGGTCGGGCTCTCTTGGCTGCTCGAGCAGTAGGCAGGCTACTCGTGGAAAATGGCGGCCCAGGGGCTCATCCATGCCCATTGCCCGAGAATTGGCCGAGCGCCGCCTGTTTTCTAGCCAGGGTCAGCCTTGCCTTTCTGCCCTCGCCGCCTAGACGAGATCTGATTAGCGTCGCGTCGATGGCAACCCCTTGAAAGGTACGCGGCCCGAGATTTTCCATCTTCGGGGTCATGATGGCCTGGCTCGAGGCGTCGTAGCCGCTCTCTCTCGCTGGCGTCACACGAGGACCCTCGTCGCTCCAGAAGAGGCCGGTCCGCTCCAAGCGAATACATAGCGTCGCGATCCGAAAGAGAAGAGGTGGTGGGGGCGCATCCGAGAGGATGAGGCAGCGGCTGGCTCCTGGTACGGAGCGCCCAAGACGGGCGGCGGCGCTCTCGCAGAGCTTATGGGGCCGGCGGCGTCCTACGGATCCCAGAGGATCGTCGCCTGCGCCGAGATCCATGACGAGCAGGGATAGGGCGCCGCTTCTTAGCGTCAGGATGGCCGCGTGCAAGGCCTCTGATATGTCGCCTGGAGGAGGTCGAATCATCAGCACTCGCTGAAGGTCTAGGCCCGCCGCGGCAGCCGAAGGTGGGTGAAATGTTCCTTGCGTGTCGATCCAGGCTATGTGATTGCCGGTATTCGTAGGGGTGGCCGCGATTGCCAGAGCGATGCTGGCTCGGCCGGAAGAGGGGGGGCCGCAGATGAGAGATATCCGCCCACCTGGGAGGCCGCCCCTTGGGAGTAGGGAGTCGAAGCCGGCCAGCCCCGTTGGCTGGAAAGAAAGAGGGTTTGCGCCCTGGAAGGTCGCCGATGGGAAGCGGCGGCGCAGGGAGCCTTGCAGCTGCTCGATCTCTTGGCGTCGATTACTCGGCGAGGACCGGTCCTTCATCATGCCGAACATTATACGAACGGGGTCCGACAGGAAAGGCTCGATGTCCCCCGGCCGCTAGTCGAAGCGTCTCAAGACCCCCACCACCTTGCCTTGAACTTTCACCGACTCCGGCCAGGTCGGAGCCATCGTGGGGTTTGCGGGCTGCAGACGAACGCGTCCCCGGTCTCGGAATACCTTTTTCAAGGTGGCCGAGCCGTCGGGTAGAAGGGCGACTGCAATCGCGCCGTTTTCCACTCGAGACTGCTCCTTGACGATGACCAGATCACCGTCGAGGATATGGCTGTCGATCATAGAGTTTCCTTGAACCTTTAGGGCATAAGTGCCTTCAGGGGCAAGAGAACTTGGCAGAAATAGGGGTTCTTCTGGAAGCTCGATTGCCTCGATGGGCCCCCCGGCGGCTATTGATCCCCGGACTGGAATCTCGTTCATCTCCCGGTCCTTGAAGCTGCCTTCCAGCTCGATCAACCCAAGGCCGTGGGCCGAGCCGTCCCTTTCCAAGATGCCTTTGGCGCAAAGAGCATTTATATGCTGCTGGATCGTGGAGGGGGCCCTGCCCAGCCGGCTAGCAATCTCTCTTACAGAGGGCATTCTCCCCTTGCTGGACGCAAAGCCGCGGATGAACTCGAGAAGCTCGAGCTGGCGAGCGGAAAGGGGCCTCATCTTCACCTCGTGGATGCGGGTTTCTCCGCAATAATGTGAGGATACTTCGAAGACAGCTTCGAGAAAAGCGTCGAGGCCGACTCTCCTTGTCCCTCGGCTCTCGCCCTTTCCGATCCGCTCCTCGAGTATGGAGGGGATCCATTAGTCAACCTAGGTATTGACTCACTGCGCCAACGCCGTGATATTGCGGCTGGTAATGCTCCGGCCCGAGGTCGGTTTCTGGTCGCCTCGTTATTTTTGCGAAGGCGGCTGAAGGAGGAGGTTTAGTGGTGGCCGAACCCAAGCTCATCAGCGATCTGAAGCGCACTCATTCTTGCGGTAGCCTGCGTGCGGGGGACATTGGCGAAAAGGTGGTCCTTTTCGGCTGGGTCCATGGGCGCCGCGATCTTGGCGGCTGCGTGTTCGTGGATCTTAGGGATCGACATGGTCTTACGCAGGTAGTCTTCGATCCGACGGTCGAGGCCACGGCCCACGGCATGGCGAGCGAGCTGCGCGGTGAGTACGTGGTCGGGATCCAGGGCACGGTGCGTTCTCGTGGGCACCAAATCAACGAGAGCATGCCCACCGGTGAGATCGAGGTCGCGGCCAGCCGGGTGGAGATATTCAGCAAGGCCGATACTCCGCCTTTTCACATAGAGGACGAGATCGACACGGGCGAGCAGCTTCTGCTTCGTTATCGCTACCTGGATCTTCGCCGTCGCCCTCTCCAGAACATCCTCGTGCGTCGCAGCCGCATGGCCCAAGCCACTCGCACCTTTCTCGATTCAGAAGGCTTCTTGGAGCTGGAGACGCCCTTTCTGACCAAGAGTACCCCCGAGGGAGCTCGTGACTATCTGGTCCCTTCGCGGGTGAACCCGGGCAAGTGGTTTGCCCTCCCGCAGTCGCCCCAGCTCTTCAAGCAGCTCTTCATGGTGGCCGGTTTCGATCGCTACTTCCAGATCGTGAAGTGCTTTCGTGACGAGGATCTACGCGCTGATCGGCAGCCGGAGTTCACCCAGATCGATCTCGAGATGTCTTTCGTCTGCGAGGAAGACGTCCTTTCCTTGGTCGAAGGCATGATGAGCGCGATACTCGAGGCGGACGGTAAGGAAGCCGTCCCCAGGCCGTTTCCTCGATTGACCTTCGATGAAGCAATGAGCCGGTTCGGCTCGGATAAGCCGGATGTCCGTTTTGGGCTGGAGCTGGTGGACGTCTCCGATATCGCTCGGAAGAGCGGTTTTCGAGTCTTCGCCGACGCCGTGGACAAAGGCGGAATCGTCTCTGCGATAAACGCAAAGGGCGCGGATCTCTCTCGCTCCAAGATCGACGGGCTGGCCGAGGAGGTGGCGATCCACGGGGCCAAGGGCCTTGCTTGGGCGAAGGTGAAACCGGAGGGTTGGCAGGGTCCCGTGGCGAAGGTGGTGAGCGAGCAGGCAAGGGAACAGATCGTGGAGAGGCTCGGTGCCGTCCCGGGCGACGTGCTCTTCTTCGTAGCCGACAGAAGGGAGGTCGTCTTGGCTTCCCTTGGTCACCTGCGCCTCGTTTTGGGCGAGATGTTGAGCCTCATTCCCAAGGATGTCCTCTCGTTCGTATGGGTGACCGACTTCCCCTTGCTCGACTACGACGAGGAGCAGGGAAGGTGGGTGGCGCTGCATCATCCTTTCACCTCTCCCAGGGAGGAGGATATTCCCAGGCTCGAGAAGGATCCCGGATCAGTCCGTGCAAGAGCCTACGATCTCGCCCTCAACGGCAACGAGATCGGGGGCGGGTCGATTCGAATCCACGATAGAAGCGTCCAGGAGATGGTATTTCGAACTTTGGGACTCTCCGAGGAAGAGCAGCAGGCGAAGTTCGGCTTCCTGTTGGATGCATTCAGGTTTGGCGCACCGCCACATGGCGGCATAGCCATGGGCTTCGATCGGATCGTGATGCTACTGACCGGGGCCAGCTCAATCCGCGACACCATCCCATTTCCCAAGACCCTAAGGGCCGTGGACGTCATGACCGACGCGCCCAGTGAGGTCGATTCGAGGCAGCTAGAGGAGCTTCACGTCAAGAACGTCCTCTGAAAGGAGGGGCCGTGTTCGACCTCATCGTAATCGGTGGAGGCGTGAACGGCAGCGGCATCGCAAGAGACGCTGCGATGCGCGGCTTGTCGGTCGTGCTATTGGAGCGGGAGGATTTTGGGGTGGGGGCCAGCGGCAATAGCTCCTGGATGGTGCATGGCGGTGTGCGCTACCTGTTCTCCGATCCGACCGTCACTCGGGACTCCTGCCGGGACTCCGGGTACATCCAGAAGATCGCATCGCACCTAATCTTCCGGATTCCCTTCTTGATGCCCACGGTCGGTGGCAGGCCCGGCGGGCATCTCATGGATCGTGGCTATTTGTACGGCGTGGAGAGCTTCCTTGGGGTCTACGATCGATACCAGCCTCTGAAGCACGGCAAGCAGTCGGTACGCCTCTCCGCCAAGGAGGCCTATGACATCGAGCCTGGGCTACGAAGGGACATCGTGGGGGCGGCGACGCTGGACGAGTACGGCATAGACGCGTTCAGGCTTTGCGTGCTCAATGGTCTGGCCGCTTGTGAGAAGGGAGCCGATATTCGCACTTGGACCGAGGTCGAGAGACTACTCCGTGATGGGAGCGGTAGGGTGCGGGGCGTGCTTGCCCGAGACAGGCTGACCGGAGACGTGGAGGAGATAGAAGGGAAGGTCACCGTGAATGCCGCGGGGGCTTGGTCGCCTCGCCTCGCGGGCCGAAACGGCCTTTCCGTGAAGATGAGGCCGGGCAAGGGGATCCACGTCGTTCTCGACAGGAAGATCTCGAACTATGGCATCATCTCCCAAGCGGTCGATGGCAGGGATGTGTTCATCATCCCCCTCGAGACATCCTCGGTCATAGGAACGACGGACGATGACTTCTATGGCGATCCGGGTCAGATCGAAGTGACCAACGACGAGGTCTCCTACCTTTTGGAGGCAATCGAGCACCTGCTCCCCGAAATAAGGAAGGCCAGGGTCATAAGGACCTACGCCGGTGTGAGGCCTACTCTCTACGAGTACGGCAGAAACGAAAGCGATCTCTCTCGGGATCACGCGATAGTCGATCACGCGGCGGAGGGGGCGCCGGGAATGCTGTCCATGGTCGGCGGCAAGCTCGCGGCATATCGAATGATGAGCGAGGAAGCCGTCGATTTGGTCGAGGACGCGCTTGGTCGTCCGCGCTCGAAATGCAGGACGGCGCTGGAGCCCCTGCCTGGAGGGGCTCCTCCACTACCCGACCCGGCTCTCTTGTCCGAGAAGTACGAGACGCCTCCCTGGGAGACGGAGCGGCTCGTGCATCGTCAAGGTAGCAGAGCCGAGGATGTGCTCGTCCTAACCAAGGATGAACCTGCTCTTCGGGCGCCGGTCTGTCAGTGTGAGGGGGTACTCGGCGCGGAGCTGGTTTGGTGCATGCGCAACGAGCACGTACGGCGTCTTTCGGATCTGATGCGCCGCTGCCGGCTCGGCCATGGACCCTGTGGGGGGACCCGCTGCGCCAGGACGGCCGCGACTATCTTCGCAAGGGAGCGAGGCCTCGATGCCGAGGCGGCCATGGCGGAACTCGTGGATTTCTTGGAAGGCCTCTGGCGCTTTCGCCGGCCGGCCCTCGATGGGCACCAGCTGGCACAGGAGGAGCTTGCTCGGGGCATTTGGCTGTCGTCCGCTGGGCTTGACGAGCCCGCGCGGGGAGGGTGCAGATGATGACTACCTCGTCCGATGTTCTCGTGGTTGGAGGAGGTATGGCCGGGGCCGTGGCGGCCCTAGCCGCGGCGACGCGAGGCCGCTCTGTCACGCTCCTTAGAAAGGCCCCCGGAGCCACGGCTCTTGCCAGCGGCGCCATCGATCTCGCGCCCATGGGGGAGCAAAGGCATGTGACGAGTGTTGCCGTTGCTTCGGCGACTGCCGGCTGGCTCGAGGCGGTCGCTTCCAGATCTCCCTCCCATCCTTACTGCGCCGTCGGTCCCCGCGGGCTTGCCCTGATTGGTGACGCGGCGGACATGATTCTGGGTCGCCTGGCCGACGCCGGGCTTCCCCATGCCCCCTTTGATGCAAAGGGGCGAGGACATCTCGTGGTCGACCTGACAGGAAAGGTCAGAAGAGTTGCCAGCGCCCAGGCATCACAAAAGCTGGAGGAAACGGAGCCGGGGAAGCGACGAATAGGCGTAGTCCGCTTCCGCCGCCACCTTTCCCTCGATACGGGACTCACTCTCGCCGGACTGCGCGCGGTATTTGCCAACGTGGTACCCGTGGAGGTGGACTGGCCCGATGAGGCCGACGGAGCCTTCCTGTTGCCCGTGGAGATTGGTAGAAGGCTCGATGATCCTCGTGGGCGATCCGCGCTCTTCAAGCTTCTTCGCACGGCTGTTGCTGGGAAGAGGCTCACTCATCTAGTTCTTCCTCCCATCGCCGGCTTGGAGCACGTCAGCGAGGTCATGCGCGCCGTCTCGGATGTGACGGGCACCAAGGCCGTCGAGACTCTTGGCGGAGAGGCCTCCTTGCCTGGCCACAGGCTAGATAGGGCTCTTAGCCGCGCTCTCGAGGCCGCGGGCGTTCGTTTGGAGACGAATGCCCACGGGGCATCCGATGGCAAGCTGAAGAGATTCCCCGGCGCCATCGTGCTCGCTTCGGGCCGCTTCATCGGCGGCGGCCTCGAGCGAAGAGATCGGCTTCGAGAGACCATCTTCGATTTGCCCGTCGACGATGGAGCACGCCCGATCAAGGACGAGCCCCTCGATGTCTTGACCTCCAGAAGGGGTCTTGGTGCGCACCGGGTTTTTCGAGCGGGCATTCGGATCGACGAGAACCTTCGGCCTCTCGATGTGGGTGGCAAGCCTTTTCGGGAGGGCTTGTTCGCGGCGGGCTCGGTGATAGGAGGTCATGATCCGCAAGCGGACTTTTCGGGCATGGGAGTGGCGATTCTCACGGGTTATCTCGCCGGGCTGCGCGCGGCGGAGTGGAAGAGGTCATGAAGCAGCTAATAAGGCGTTTTCGGGCTCTGGCGCTCCTGGGTATCCAGGCGTTGATCTTGCAGCCAATCAAGAGGCTGCGGAACCTCAAGGTCTCGGGAGAGGCTCGTTTCCTGGAAGCCTACACACCCGATCGTCTACTGCCTCTGACCGTCGAGGAGAGAAGGAGGCGCGATCGATTCAATGCCTGTATCAACTGCGGCCTATGCGATGTGTCATGCGACCTATTGGCATCGGTTCGACGAAGCAGGCTGCCCTCCTTGTCTTCCGTTGCTGTTGGCTATGGCCGCTCGATGACCGAGTACCCCTTCGCGCGGCTATCCCTCGAAGA
This sequence comes from Deltaproteobacteria bacterium, assembly GCA_007128675.1. Taxonomy (GTDB): domain Bacteria; phylum Myxococcota; class Myxococcia; order SLRQ01; family SLRQ01; genus SKWY01. The sequence goes on from SKWY01000299.1 coordinate 6,927, forward strand.
GCTTTCGTCCTGCGACGATTGTCTCCGTTGTGAGGCTGCATGCCCACGTGGGGTTCCGCTCAAGGAGATGATAGATGATCTTTTGGCCCATGCCACACGACTGGATAAGGCGGGCTTCGGGATGAAGCGTCTTTCCGCGGGCAGTGGCGGGGCGCTGGAGCTGCCTGAGAAGAGGCCTCTTGCGGCCGCTGGCATGGAGAAGTCCGAATGAGCGCCGTGGTCGAGAAGCTACACTCACGGATCGCCGAGGTGCTAGGTCGCCGTTTCGTGACCGATGACGCCGAGCGCCTCGAGGCATACTCCAGGGATGCTTGGTCTCGGGTGTTTCTGGCTGCCCGGGAAGGTTGTTCGACCCCCTCTCCCGATCTCGTTGCCTGGCCGGCCGATGTCGAGCAGGTGGCGGCCATCATGGGTCTTGCCCGCCAGGCTGGGTGCCCCGTCGTCCCATACGGTGCCGGCAGCGGAGTGTGCGGCGGCACATATCTCTTGGATGGGGGGCTCATCATCGACCTGAAGCGAATCGATCATGTGGGAACGGTGGACCGGCAGGATCGGCTGGTGGAGGTCGGAGCTGGAGCCCTTGGAGAGCATTTCGAGCGACGTCTGGCGCTCCAGGGCTTCACCTGTGGACACTTTCCCTCCTCCATGTACTGCTCCACGGTAGGTGGCTGGCTGGCCGCTCGGAGTGCCGGCCAGATGAGCTCTCGTTACGGCAAGATCGAGGATATGGTCAGCGGCCTCACCTTCGTCGATGGTACGGCTCGAATACGGCGGCTAGGCGCCAGGCCGCGAGCCGGGGCCGGTCCGGATCTCATTCAAACCGTCGTGGGAAGTGAGGGAACTCTAGGCGCCGTGACCGATGCGGTCTTGCGGGTGCATAGGGCGCCGGCTGTACGAAGAATGCGTGGTGTTCTGATGCCATCGCTGGAATCCGGCGTCGAGGCGGTTCGTAAGATGTTTCAGGCTGGGCATCGTCCCGCCGTCGTGCGCCTCTACGATCCGCTGGACACGTTGGTCAACAAGGGCAAGGGCACGGATACGGGCGGCGGTGTCGTCTCCTTTCTTCGGCGGGGGCTCGGCAAGGCGCTGCCGAAGAGCGGTAAAGGTAACAAGAGGCGAACTCGGTCGGCAATCGTCGATGCCGTTTTGACTCGACCGAGGTTCTTCGGAGAGCTTCTCGATCGCGCGGCGGGCTCGTGCATGCTGGTTCTGGGTTCCGAGGGTCAAGATGCTAGACTGGTGGACTACGAAGCAAGAGAGATACTGAGTATCTCTCTTCGTCTAGGAGGCCTAGATCTCGGCGAGGCTCCCGGTGAGCACTGGCTCTCTCATCGCTACTCCGTGAGCTTCAAGCTCACCCCCGCCCTCGATATGGGACTTTTCGTGGACACCCTGGAAACCGCTGCCACCTGGGGGCGCGTCCTTGGGCTCTATCATGCCGTGCGTCAGGCGGTGCGCGAGCACGGCTTCGTCATGGCTCATTTCTCTCACGCTTACGAGGAGGGGTGCTCGATCTACTTCACGCTGGCCGGTAGCGCGCCGGATCTGCAAGGAAGTGAGGAGGCCTACGATCGCTTGTGGCGGGCTGCCCTCGATGCCGTGGTGGCTGGAGGGGGCACAATCAGTCACCATCACGGCGTCGGCATGAGCAAGCAGGCTTTCATGCACAAGGAGCATGGAGAAGGAGGGATGGTGCTTCTGCGAGCGCTGAAAAAGGCCCTCGATCCCGACGGCATCATGAACCCGGGCAAGCTGGGTCTGGGCGGTGGACCAGAGCTTCCGGGAGCTCCCTGGAGGGTGACCCGAGCCGGCAGCGGCCGTGGCGGCTGGAAGGTGGCGGCATGAGTCTCATCCAAGACCTCGAAGGAGTGGGGCTCGGGCTGTCGAAGGGCCAAGACGGGGCCATCAAGGCATACCCCCTCGATGCCGAAGAAGTGCAGGCTCTCGTGCGAACATGCAGGAGGGCCAAGGAGCATGTCCTCTTGGAGATAGACGGCTTGCCTCCTACACCTCTTTGGGCGCCTCAAGAGGGCATGGCCTTCTCGTCCGCCGACGAAGAGACCCGAGTATGCGTCGATCTAGGCAAGATGAAGGCCGTTGCCCTGGATCGCGAAAGCCATCTCGTCAATGCCTTTGCCGGCATTTCCGTAAGTGATCTGGAGGAATACGTCTCGGAGCACGGCTTCACGTTGGGGCTCCAGGATCCTCCGGCTCTTGCCGTCGGTGCCTGGCTTGCCTTGAATGAGCCTGGGCCGGGATCGCGGCTGGCGTTTCCTGGATGGAGTCCCGTGGCCGCGGTGGAAGCGGTCCTTTTGGAAGGGAGCCTGATTCGAACCTCTCGTGTCCCCCGAAGCGCCACCGGACCGGACCCAAAGGCCCTGCTGATCGGGGGGAAGGGGCGTTTGGGAGTGATTACTCGCGTTACGCTAAGAATGTACCCGGCGGCCCGGGGCAAGAGAATCGTGATGGCCTTTGCCGACGCCGCCGACGCTGTGGGCGCGGTCATCGAAGCGCTTGGCCAGGACCTCGTTCCCGATGCCTTTGGGCTGCTCGATGGCGGGATTTCCGAGAGCGTGCTTGCCTGGGAGGTTCGAGGCGATCCGGGGCGGGTAGCTCGAGTGTCTCTGGCAATCGACGAGGTGGCGGCCTTGAACGGGGGGCGCCGCTTGGCCTCCATCGTGCGGGAGCCGGGGGCCCAAGGCGAGATGCTCAAAGAGCCTGAAGTGCCCGGCCTTGGCGATCTAGGGGCTGCCGGCCCGGTCGAGGTGCGGGCCGCCGCCGCGCGAAGGGCAGGGCGTAGGCCCGAGCCTTCGGTAGCGATAGGGTTTGGAGCCAGATGGTCCAGGATCGTCCTCGTTAGGCGGGCGCTCATAAACGAACTGGGAGGGAGCGTAAGGCTCCACCTCGAGAAGGCTCTGCCGGAGGGGGGCATGGGGATAGCTTGTGTCGATTCCGAGAACTCTCCAAGGGCGCGTGACATCATAAGGCAGGCAGGTGGTTTTCCCGTGGGTGACGAAGAGTCCGAGAGCTGGATAGAAGGCGTCGCCGGCACCCTTCTAGGAGAGGCCCCATGACGGCCAAGCAGAACCCGCGCGCCATGGACGAGAAGGGGGCCGATTCGGGGCCCACAGGTCTTCTCGGTCTCCACGATAAGGCACAGCGATACTGCAACCTTTGCCCCCGTCTGTGCCACCACAGCTGTCCTGTCTCGAACGCCGAACGAGACGAGACCGTCACTCCAGGACACAAGAACGCTTTGGCAGGCAGGGTGGCCCGTGCCATCAGACCCCTGGATGAAGAAGCGGCCGACATCTTCTACAAATGCGTCAACTGTGGCCTGTGCACGACGGTCTGCCAGCACGAAAACGATGTCTCCGAGAGCCTGCTCTCGGCTCGTGCTGTGGCTGTTCGAGCAGGGCTCGAGGCGCCGGCGCTGGCCGAGCTTCGAAGGAGTTTCCATAGTTTCGGAAACGCTTGGCTCGAGGATCTTCGGCCCAGGCTTCGGGATTTGGTCCCAAAGGATCTTCGGGTAGGTGATGGCGCCGCTAATCATGCCGGGCTTGGTGGTCGAGAAAGAGGCGCGGGGCGTTCGAGAAGGAAGCTTCGGGTGTACTGGCCCGGCTGCGCGGCGGTTGCGCGCCGGCCTGATCTGGTCTCCTTGACCCTCGAGGTCCTCGGCCGGCTTGGTGAGGGGGACGTCAAGGTCTATTGCGGCGATGAGGCGCAATGCTGCGGCTATCCTCTGCTCGCTGCCGGACAGCACGACGCATTCGTCGATCAAGCTAGGAAGGCCTCTCGTGCTTTGTCGGGCGCCGATGTCATCTTCACTGCCTCGCCAGAGTGCGCGTGGACCTTTGCCGTTGCGTGGCCGCGCCGCGCCGGCTTGGAGCCCCCAGCGAGGCACGTCGGCCATGTGGTCGATCTGCTCTTGCCCGCCGTCGAGCGTGCTCCGATGCAGAGCCCCCTCGACTTGGATGTCGTCTATCACGACCCCTGCTACCTGGGGCGCTTTCTTGGCCGCTTCGATGAGCCTCGAAGCATTTTGAAGCGCCTGCTCCAGCGGCCGCCGGTGGAAGCCGGATCCTGGATTCGAGACGAGGGGTACTGCTGCGGTGCTGGCGGGGGGCTCGAAATTACGAGCCCCGACACCTCCCTTTCGATAGCTCGTGCCCGCGCCGGTCATCTTCTTGGGGTGACGACGGGGCCTCCCGGGGAGCCGGCGAGCCAGGCAGAGTTAGCTCGGGCTTCCAAGAATAGGCATATAGCCACCGCTTGCACCCGGTGCTCGATTCAGTTTGGTGAAGTCGGCGCCAGCGCCGTGGATATCGTGGAGCTTCTGGCTCGTTACCTTGGGATCGAAGGCGCCGCCAATCATCCACGGCTAGAGGACGAGAGAGGAGGAGGCCTGTGAAGAAGGACGCCTATCGTACCTTCCTCATCGTCAATCCCCGCTCCGGCGGTGGGTTCGCGGGACGTCGTTTCGAACGCATCGCCGAACACGTAGAGGCAGCCGTAGGCGACTTTGGGCATGCGCTCACTTCGGGTCCCGGCGATGCCACGAGGATAGCTCGAGAAGCCATCGAGAAGGGCTTCGAGATGATCGTTGCCGTCGGTGGGGATGGCACTTTCAACGAGGTAGTCAACGGGTTCTTCGAGAAAGGCGAGCCGCTCAATCCGGAGGCTGTGTTCGGAGTCATTCCCCGTGGAACCGGCGGAGACCTGCGGCGCACTCTTGGAGTGCCAAAGGATCTTCGCCAGGCCTCCGCTCTCTTGAGCGGACGAAGGGTCAAGACAGTGGACGTTGGTCACGTTTCCTTCGTTTCCCACGATGGAAAGGAGGCGGAGCGGGTCTTCATCAATATCGCTTCCTTTGGGGTCAGCGGTCTGGTCGTCGATCGCGTCAACGGCGCCAGCAAGATCCTGGGCGGCAAGGCTTCCTTCATGATCGGATCGGTGAAGGCCTTGCTCCAGTACAGGGATCAAGAAGTCACCGTCACCATGGACGATGGCCGGAGGGTGACCGGGCCCGTCACTTGTGTTGCCGTCTGTAATGGCCAGTACTTCGGCGGTGGCATGAGAGTGGCTCCCTCGGCCAGGATGGACGACGGCCTCTTCGACGTCACCACCTGGGTCGGCTTCTCCCTCAAGGACTTCGCCGTGAGCTCGCGCATGCTATACGACGGCAGTCACATCGAGGATCCGAGAACGCGAGCCGGGCACGCCAAAGTGCTTCGCGCCGATAGCGAGGAGAAGGTGCTCTTGGACATAGACGGGGAGCAGCCAGGCCATCTGCCCGTGACGATTCGTCTCTTACCCTCTACTCTCAAACTGAAGTGCTGACCGTGGTGCTGCCTTCCGCGGCTAGCTCGTGGCCTGAAGGAAGGCAGCTGCGGCGGCTTGGGGAGAGTCGGATGCGATCACGGCCCTTATGAAGGCCACGCCGGCTGCCCCGGCTTCCAGCATTTGGCGGGCGAGCCTAGGGCAGGTCACTCCGCCGAGGGCGTAGACGGGAAACCTCTGTCCCTCCCTCGTGCGGATACTGGTCGCGGCCTCCAGCGCCTTGATTCCGACCGGGGGGCCGAACCTGCGCTTGCTGGGAGTATCAAGAACGGGCCCAAAGGTGACATAGCTGGCACCGGCCTCGGCGGCCGTTCGAACCTCCTCGAGGCTATGGGTCGAGACCCCAATCGTTGCCGATTCTCCCAGGAGAGTGCGGGCTATGTCGGGCGGTAGGCCCGAGGAAGGGAGGTGGACGCCATCGGTCTCAAGGGCCAGAGCGATGTCGACCCGGTCGTTCACGAGAACTGGTGCTCCCGCGGTTTTGGCAACCTTTCCCACACGGGCTACCAGATCGTGAAGCTGACGTGCCGACAGATCCTTTTCCCGTACCATTACGGCCATCTGGCCCGAAGATGCGCCCAAGACGGCCTGCCGTATCGCCTCCACGAGGGCGCGGGTTCGATCGCCGTCGTGAGCCCGCAGGGCATTGCGGTCGGTAATCAGCAGGAGCCTGAAGCCTGGGGGGGTCGGCACTCTGACTCAAACTCCAATGCGCCCTTCGATTGGGCTAGAGGCGGTGGCGTAGAGCTTCATAGGTATCCTGCCCGACAAGTAAGCCTCTCGGCCGGCCTCGACGGCGAGTCGCATGGCCCTGGCCATGCGCACGGGATCGTCCGCTCCCGCAATGGCAGTGTTCATGAGCACCGCATCGCATCCCAGCTCCATGGCCACCGCGGCATCGGAGGCCGTTCCCACGCCGGCATCCACGATGACCGGCACTGTTGCCTGCTCCAGAATGATGCGAAGATTGTAGGGGTTGCGGATGCCGAGCCCCGATCCTATCGGAGCGGCCAGCGGCATGACGGCATGACAGCCGATATCCTGGAGCTGCCGGCATACGATGGGATCATCGGTGCAGTAAGGCAGAACGGTGAACCCTTCCTTCAGAAGGATCTCGGCGGCCTGGAGGGTGAGCTGATTGTCCGGAAAGAGCGTTTGATCATCGCCAATCACCTCGAGCTTGACGAGGTCACCCATGGATGCCTCGCGGGCGAGCCTGGCGGTTCGAACCGCTTCATCCACGGTGAAGCAGGCAGCGGTGTTTGGCAGAAGGGTCATGTTCGAAGGCAACCAGTTCAAAAGGTTCTCATCACCCTGTGCCGAAAGATCGATTCGTCTGACCGCGACGGTAACCATGTCGGCTCCCGATGCCTCCATGGCATCGCGCATCGTTCGAAAATCCTTGTACTTGCCGGTGCCGACGATAAGGCGGCTGTTGATTGTGTGGGCCCCTACCCGTAGGGCCCTTTCATTGGGGTTGGTACCGCTATCGAAAGGCATCTTCATCCTCCACCGATGAAGGAGACGATCTCTATCGTGTCTCCTGGCTCGACCGGCGTTTTGTCGTGGGCTGTTTTCGGGACTATGGTGCGGTTCTTTTCCACTGCCACGCGGCTGCTGCGAACGTCTAGATGAGTGAGCAGATCGGAGATCGTAAGGCCCGCGGGTATTGAGCGGGGCTCCCCATTTATTCTGACATCCATTGATTGATTGGCATCGGCCGCCGGGGACCTCGTCTCTCGATCCGAGGGAGGGGTTCCAGTGGCCATCGAATCTGTCTGAACCTGGTTGCTCGTGCGATGTATGGTCATCTTCTGTAAGCTCGAAATGTTCAGAGGGGAAGGTCGAGGTCTTTGGACATGGCCTCTTCGATCTCTTCCACGGTAATCGGCAAGCCGGCCGAGAGCACCTCATGACCATCGGATGTGACGAGCACGTCGTCCTCGATTCGAATGCCTATGCCTCGAAGATCCGCCGGCACGGTCTCATCATCCTTGGGTAGATAGATGCCCGGCTCCACCGTCAGCGCCATCCCCGGCTCTAGCGGGCGATAAACCTTCTCTTTCTCCAGGTAACGCCCGACGTCATGTACGTCCATGCCTAGCCAGTGGCCGGTGCGATGCATGTAGTAGGGTTTGTAGGCTTCCTTCTCGATCAGCTCCTCGATGTCGCCATCCAGAACGGCCAAGGATACAAGTCCCTCGGTGAGGCTCCTTACGGCGGCCACGTGAGGTGCGTCGCATGGTGCCTTCGGCCGGATCGCGTCTACAGCTTTTCTGTGGGCCGCAAGCACGACCTCGTAGACATCCTTCTGGCGAGGCGTGAAGCGACCGGATATGGGCATCGTCCTCGTGATGTCTCCGCTGTATCCTTGCACGAGGGCGCCTGCGTCTACGAGTAGCAGCTCACCCTCTCGAAGGGTGGAGCCGCTGTCCGTGTAATGAAGAATGCAAGCGTTGCTTCCCGAAGCCGCGACGGTCTCATAACTAACTCCCTCGGCTCCGTGTCGTCTGAATACGTACTCGAGGACCGCTGCAACGTCTCTTTCCAATACCCCTTCGCGGACGAAATGCATCACCGCGAGGTGGCCCTGGCAGGTCACCTGCACAGCTCGCCGCAAACACTCGACCTCCTGGGGGGATTTGATTAGCCGGTGCTCGTGCAAGACCGTCGCCAAATCGATGGTGGCGTAGGGCACCCGCACTCCGTCACGGGTTCCCATCCGCAGACTACGGAGCACCGAGTCTATGGAACGATCGAGATCGGGGCGTCGGCCAGAGAAGTAGTAGAGGGCATCGTAGCCTCGCAATAGCTCGGGCAGAGCGGGCTCCAGCTCCTGAATCGTCTTGGCTTCATCAGCTCCGAAGACTGTCTTGGCCTCGTCGGTGCCGTGGCGGCGGCCCGTCCAAGTCTCGGCCTCCGGGTTTCGGGGGAGAACGAACAAGGTGAAGGGGTGCTCTTGCCCGGGCCTTAGGACGGCTACGGCCTGGGGCTCCGGAAAACCGGTCAGGTAACGAAAGTCGGCGTCCTGATGGAAAGGATAATCCACATCATTGCTTCGTCGCACGAGTGTAGCGGCGGGCACGATTGCCATGCCTCGTCCGTGTTTCGTGTCAGCGATGGCCTCGAGCAAGCGCTCGCGCCGTCGGCGATGAACATCCTTCGCCATGCGGCGATGAAGTTAGCGCAGCATCGATTGCTCCGCAAGCCAGGACTTCGCATGCGGGACTTCGCTCGAGAAGTCCCCTAATCGTTCCAATGGCTTGGCGGTAGGCCTGATTGGCTCGTGTTCTGACGCATCCAAAGGAAGTGAGCTGTCCAATCGTCGCTGCATTGCGTCCTCTTTGCCGACCGGGCGGGCGGCTGCGGCCTCACCTCTTGAAGAAGAACGCCGGGTAGCGGCCCGCGTGACGCAGCCCCCATCGCCCTCGCGACGGGCTCCTTGCAGGCTCGGTTTGGACCAGCAAGCTTTGGTCCGGGACAGGCTTCAGGTAGTGTGAAGAAGTACGCCAAGAAAAATAGGGAGGGTAGGCATGGGGCGCTACAAGAGGTTCGTTCGTGAGGTCTCGATCTTTTCGGATCTCGATGAGGGTTCGCTGGACAGACTCGAGAGCCTCTTGACCTTGAGGTCTTATTCGAAGGATGCCCTGATAGTGAGTCACGACGAGTCGGGAGACGCGCTGTTCATCGTGGTTTCCGGCCGGGCCAAGGCGGTTTTGCGTGGCAATAGTGGGCGCGAGGTCATCTTGTACTTGTTCAGGCAAGGCGACTTCTTCGGTGAGATGTCGCTCCTAGATAATCAACCTCGATCGGCGAGCGTCGAGGCTTGCGAGGATACCTCCCTCCTGGTTCTTCGACGGGAGGCTTTCTTGCATCATATCGAGCGCTACCCCCAGACCGCCCTTTCCGTTCTGCGTGAGATGAGCCGCAGGCTTCGCTACGCCGACGAGATCATCGGCTCCCTAGCCTTGCTCGATGTGTACGCCCGAGTTGCTAGAATGCTTCGAGATATGGGAGAGAGGGACGGCGAAGAGACGGAGGAGGGCGTCTTGATTCCCGATCGGCCCACGCAGCAGGATATGGCGGGCATGATAGGGGCTAGCCGTGAGACGGTTTCCAGGGCGCTTAGTGATCTGGCGAGAAGAGGCTACATCGAGCTCTCCGGAAAGAACGTGCTTTTACGTCACGCCTTCCTGATGGGGGGCGACATCGCGCGCTTGAGGTGAGAAGGGACGAGCCGTCTCGTTGACCCCAAGGCGAGGCCGCCTTGCTGGCCACGGTTCTCTGAGGAGCCCGCTGGGCGGGTATGCGCTCCTTGGCGCAGGGCTCGAGGAGGCGGGCACGCCGGCGCTCCTTGCCGTGTGCCTTTGCCTTTGTCTTGGTTCGTTACGGGGCGCTCGTCTCTTGGGCCGGGGCCAGTGACGCGACGGTCAGAGCCAGCTTCGGAATAGGTAGCACAGCCAGCTTCGCAGCCTTGCAAGGCGAGATCTTGCTTTCCACTTTTCGAGGCGCAGGGGACGGCAAGACTCCGCTGCTTGTGCCAATGTGCGTTCCACGGCACTGGCGGTCTCTCTGGCGAGGACCATCGCGTTCACCTCGAGGTTGTACCTCAAGGAACGATGATCGAGGTTGTATGTGCCGATGGTCAGCCATTTGCCGTCGACCACGGCGACCTTGGCATGGAGCACCGAAGCGTTCCACTCGTACAGTCTGACACCGGCGGCCAGGAGTCGCTCGTAAAGGTGTTGGCCCGCCCACATGATTACGTTGATGTCCGACTGTCCTGGAACGATGACTCGAACGTCGACGCCCCGTCTCCCGGCTCGCATGAGAGCACGGACGAAACGCCGATCCGGTGCGAAATAGCCGTTCATTATCCATATTCGTTCTCTTGCGTGGACAAGGGAGTCCATGTATGCCGCTCGTACCATTGCCCGGCGATGATGACGTCCGTTTTCGACGATTCTGACCGGAACGCCCTCGGGATTGGCCGGAGCTATTTCGGGAGAGGAGAGCTCGTCTCCTCCCTGGCGGACCCATTCCTCGATGAACAGACGGTTCAAGCCGAGGGCGGCGGGGCCCTCGATGCGTAGATGGACGTCGAACCAGCCTTCCCCCCCTTGCTTCTTGGGCATGGCGTGATCGGAGATGTTCATTCCACCAACGAATGCGACCTGGCCGTCTACAGCCAGTATCTTGCGGTGGTTTCGTCTATTCAGCGAGTAGGGGCCTCTCATTGGCCAGAGCCAGGGCCATATCGGGTGGTACTCCAAGACGAGCACCCCCGCATCTCTCAAGAAGGCAAGATAGTCGCTTGCGACCGGCATCCCTCCAACCGAGTCATACATGAGCGCGCACTCGACCCCGGCCTCGGCTCGTTCCGCCAGTGCTCGCGCGAAGGTCCATCCCATGGCGTCGCTACGCAAGAGGTATGTCTCCATGTGAACGGCGCGATCGGCGTTTCGAATTGCTTGCAGCATGGCCGAGTAGCAGGAGGCACCTTCGTAGTAGACCTCCACGAGGTTGCCCGGGACGTAGGTGCTGGGATAGGGCCATCTCAAGGCATGACGGCGCCGCAGCGTCCGGCTTCTTCGAATGGCTGCTCTTCGCTGCCGGACCGTCCACCTTCTCTTGCCCTGCTTTTCTTTGTCGATTCTTCGCACTTCGATCAACCTATAGACTGATTTCGCCTCGTGCGCTCGAAGCCGATTCAAGCTACATTCACTCGTTCACCGATGGAGGATTGAAGTGGCCAGGTCGTCGAAAGCTCCCATCAAGGCAGTCATCACCGATATGGACGGGACACTCTACTCCTGGGTGGACTACATCGTGCCCGCCCTCGAGGCCATGGTCAGGTCGCTCGAGACGACCACGGGTATGCCCAGGATCCGCATTGTTCAGTCCCTGAAGGAAGTCTACGAGAAGCATGGGACCAACGAGTATGCTTTTGCCATTCAGGAGTCCCAGATATTTCAGGAGTTCGGCTATGACTTCGACTCCTTCAATACGTTGGTGATCTGGCCGGCGCGCAGGGCTTTTTCCGAGGCCCGGCGTCAATATCTACGTACCTATAGGGGCGTGCTCGAAGGTTTGGAGGGGCTTCTAAGCAGGGGCGTGAGAATCGTGGCCCTGACGGATGCGCCTCGAGGCCCGGCCGAACGGAGGCTGAAGCAACTGGAGATCGATAGGTTCTTCGACGCGCTCTACGCCCTCGAGGGATTCCCAGTCCCCGATCTCGTCGACGAAGGGGTCAAGGAGAGAGAGAAGGCCGGCTACTATCGAAGCGCCGTGCCAACCGTCGTCGAGCTTCCCGCAAGCTTCGAGAAGCCTTCTGCCGAAGGTATTCGCCAGGTGCTGCGAGACCTCGAGCTTCGGCCGGAAGAGGTAATCATGGTCGGAGACAACTTGAAGAAGGACATGGCGGCCGCTACTAGTGCCGGGGTGCTGGGGGTATGGGCGGAGTATGGAACATACGTGCCTCCCGAGTACCGTGTTCGGCTCAACGTGATAAGTGCGAGGGCGGTCACGAAGAAGAACGTATCCGACGAAACCGAAGAGCGAATCGAGGAGCCCGAGCATGCGATTAGCAACTTCGGACGGGTTCTCGATATCATCGATAGGAGGGCTGGTTGATGGGATTGCTCGATGTCTTCGACAAGGAGAAGCGCCGTAAGAACGCCATTGCTCGTAACATCCGAAAGCTGCAGCAGAAGTACGGTCAGTCGGATATTCGTAGTAGAGCCGTGGTAGCCCTTCGTGATGATGGCAGCGAGGAGGCCATCTATGGTCTGCTGCAGCGGTACAAGGTCTCCGTCGATCCCAGCATCACCGATCAAGAGGAGAAGCAGTGGGTCCGTGAGGTCGTGGCCGACTTCGGCACCCAGGCCATAGGCCCGATAAGCAAGTTCGTCCATCGTGAGGCCGAGGTCATGTGGCCTCTTCGGATCCTTGCCGACATCCGGGGAACCGGGGAGGCGGTGGAGCTTGCCTGCGAGACGCTTCGCAAGGCAGCTTCCGAGTACCAGCGCGATCACACCAAGAAGGTAACGCTCTTGAAGCATCTGGTAGCGCTGGAGGCGAGCAGGCCGGAGGTGGTGGAGACAGTCGAGCTTCTTCTCGAGGACATGGACGGGGACACCGTCATCGCCGCGGTAGAGGCACTGGCCAGACTGGATGAGAAAGGCGAGAGCCGAAATAAGGTGCTCGAGGTGCTCAAGGAACGAGGAAGAGAGAACATACGCCTGAAGCTGGAAATCTTTCGTGTCCTCGTCGAGACGGGCTGGTCGGTGAAGGGGTTTCGGCCGACCGTCGAGGAGCTTCTCGAGGAGCCCTTCTATCTTACCGGTGATGGCATCATGAAGCAGCGCGAGGGTTAGCTTTCGTATCTAGCCTTGCGCTCAAACAGCTTCGATGACGATTGCGCGAATCAAGGTGAAGTGACATATGGCGGCTACAATGACCAAGGCGTGGAAGACCTCGTGGTGGCCGAAGATGCCCGGGAAGGGCTCTGGCCATTTCAGGGCGTAGAGTATCGCGCCAAGGGTATAGATTGCCCCGCCCGCGAATAGCAGTCCGACCCCCTGGGCTCCGAGGGCCGCAGGCAAGGCCCCGAGGCTTCCTACGGCCAACCAGCCCATCGCCACATAGAGTAGGGCTGTTACCAGCCTGGGCGCCCCAACCCAAAAGAGGGATTTGATCACCCCGAGGGTGGCACAGATCCAAACCATCGCCAAAAGAGGCTGGCCTATCTCGTGGGGCAAGGCAAGTAGGCATATGGGCGTGTAGGTGGCGGCTATGAAGATGAAGATGGTGGAGTGATCGAGGCGGCGAAGGCGGCTTCTGATCGAGTTCTTCCACATGGGCTTGTGGTAGAGCGCGCTCACGCCGAAAAGGGCCAGGAGGCTTGCCACATAGACCAGTACCGGCGGGCCGCTCCCCGGGGGCGCCACGATCAACAGGTGCAAGCCGCCCAGAAGAGCGAGAACGGTGGCTAGCAGGTGCGAGGTGCCTCTGAGGGCCGGCTTGGCCTGGAAAACCTCTGTTGCTTCTTTCATGCCCAATAGAATGGGGCATTACCGGAGAACCTTCAGTGAAGGTTCGTCAACATAATCGTCATGGTTGTGTAACGGCGCATTCGGCTTCGACCGTCGCGATTTTTAGCCCAGCGCGTGCTCTCGGCCTGGCTACGGGAGGGGCGTCTGCCCAAAGGCTTCAGCCTAGATGTCCAGTCCCGCTCTCGGACTGGCTTTGTACTTCGACTCGAGAGTGTCGATGGCTTCCTTCAACTCGTCGTCGGGGGCCTCGGCCGGGAGGCGAACCGCTAGCGTGAGGTATAAGTCGCCTGTCCCTTCTCCACGCGGGACGCCTCGGCCCTTCAGACGCAGCTTACGACCGGACTGAGAGCCGGGCGGAACCTTGACCTTCACGGAACCCTGGAAGGTGGGCACCTCGACGGTGGCGCCGTAGAGGGCCTCGCCGACCGTGACTGGAAGCTCGAGGAAGAGGTCTTGCCCCTCCCGCCGAATCAGAGGATGTGGTTGGACCTGCACCTTTACTAGGAGGTCGCCTGGTGGCCCTCCACCGGCGCCGGGAAGCCCCTGTCCGGCTAGACGAATCCGTTGGCCATCAAGGACGCCTGCTGGAATCTTGACCTTGAGTCGAGATTGACCGGTACGTAGCCCGGATCCCCCGCAGCTCTCACAGGCCGCCGTGCCTTCGCCGCCCGTTCCTTTGCAGCTCCCGCACGTGCGAGGCTTGTCGATCGATATCTGGCGGCTCGCTCCAAGGACTGCCTCCCGCAGGCTGATGCGTATGCTCGCCCCCGTATCGCCTCCCCGTCTTCGAGCTGGCTTTGGCCTGAACCCCGAAAAGGGGCTAGCTCTGCCGCTTTCCTTTTTCCGTTGACCAAAGAGATCGCCAAGAATGTCTCCGAGGTCGAAGCCTCCCGTGGCCTGTCCCCCTCCAAAGTCGAACCCGCCCATACCGGAGGGGTCGAAACCCTCGAAGCCCGCGGCTCTTCCGCCGGGACGGGTCTGCCACTTCTTGTAGGCCCTTGCCTGCTCCGGGTCGAACCCCATGCGCAGGGCGTCCTCACCGAACTCGTCGTACATCTTCCGTTTCTTCTCGTCCGAGAGAACCTCGAAGGCGGAGGTGGCCTCCTTGAAGCGCTTCTCGGCCTCGGCGTCCCCCGGCTTCACGTCCGGGTGAGTCGACCGGGCGATCTTCCGGTAGGCCTTCTTGATCTCCTGAGGAGATGCATTCTTTTTGACGCCGAGCACGGCGTATAGGTCTTTGGGAGACATGGTTTTGCTCGTTGCTATCACATCTTTCCATACAAGATGCGCATGATTCTTTGGAAGGCGAGCCCCTACTCGATCATCGGAGCGACCTCTCTGGGGCTCGCCTCATGGACGAGCCGACCAGCGGCCTCGGCCTTTGGAGGGTAAGGGGGCTTCATTTGGACAAGGCATCCGACGAGGGATCTTCGGGAGGAGGTCTGGTAGGGCAAAGACCCGAGGCTTTCTGCCCGCCGGCCGCTATTTGAGGGCGTGGCCCCTTTTGGAGGGTTGCTCCCACGAGTCGTAGTAGGATGGCGGGGCAAGATGTGCTTTCGTCATTCAGCTCTGCTCCTTGTTTGTCTTACGGCTCTGGTTGTCACCCCCGTTTCGACTCGACAGACGACCGTCGCGGCGGCACGACTCGGGCCGGTCGTAGAGGAGATCGTCGTTTCCGTCGGGAGCCGGTTCTTGACTCGCTCGGACCTCGAGGTAGAGGCTCGTGTTGCCCTGGTCATGGGAGGCGGAGAAGCTGGTGCTCATTCCGCGATTGGTGAAGAGACAGTCGCCTCGGTCCTCGACTACCTGGTCAACCAGCTCTTGATCATCGAGGAGGTGGAGCGGCTTCAGGTGTTCGAGGTCGATGCCAAGGATATCGCCTCGGAGTATGAAAGATTCGTTTCCTCTTTTCCGAGCCAGGCAGAGCTCGAAGCCTTCTTGGATGCCCTTGGTGTCGGCCCGGAGCGTCTTGCGGCCATCTTCCGTCGTAACCTTAGGGTTCAGCGCTTCCTAGAGAGCCGAATGAGGCTGGCAGTGCGCGTGGAAGAAGATGAGGTAGTGGCCTTCTACATCGACAACTCGGAGCGCTTCCCCGGCAGATCCCTGGATGACATGCGAGACACCATACGGGCTCGGCTCTTCCGTGAGCGTTTCGATGAGGCGATAAGAGACCTCATCGATGATCTGCGCGGCCGATCGGATGTGCGTGTGCTCGCGGAGCCTAGAGGCTTTCCCGCCTTACAGACAGATGGATTGGGCAAAGACCTAGAGGAGCATGAGGGCTCGAGGGGGCAATGAGAAGGAAGGGGAGCCAGGGGTTTGCCGTACGCGCAATGCGCGGCAGTGATCTCGAGAAGGTGGCCGAGATAGAGGCTAGGTGTTTTCGGAGTCCCTGGTCCCTTCGCATGTTGGCGGCCGAGCTGGAGTACGACTGGTCGACAACTCTCGTTGCCGTGTCTTCGAGGAGCCCAAAAGATGTCGTGGGCTTTCTTGTCTACTGGACAATAGTCGATGAGGTGCACATTTTGGATCTTGCCGTGGATCCGGACCTAGCGCGTAGGGGGATTGGCTCGACCTTGGTCAAAGCAATGCTCGAGAATGCGAGGGCCGAAGGCTCGAGGCGCGTTTCCCTGGAGGTGCGCCGAAGCAATGAGGTAGCGAAGAAGCTCTATCGTGAGGAAGGATTTCGAGCCGTGGGGGTCAGGCGAAAGTACTATGTCGATGAAGGCGAGGACGCCATCATCATGGAGCTGGAGCTTTGAACTCGGATTCCATGCGCGTCCAGGAGCTGGCAAGTGTCGTCGAAAAGGACTCCCTTGCAGGCGGTTTGCATCACCTCGTTCTTCGAAGTCCTCGTATCGCAAGCGCGGCTCGGGCCGGCACCTTCGTGATGCTAAGCGTCCGTCCTGGAAAGACTGTCCCCCTCGAGCCCCTACTCCCAAGACCGTTCTCGCTCATGTCGACTCTGGCGGACGCCGGCCTTGTGGAGATCTACTTTCGGGTCGTTGGTAGGGGGACCGCGCTCTTGAGCGCTCTCGAGGTTGGCGACGTCCTGAACATGATTGGACCGCTGGGCCGCCCATGGCCTCATCCGCCAGGGGATGCGATAATCGTGGCTGGAGGGGCCGGAATGCCTCCCGCCCTGTTTCTGGCGGAGGAGCTGGGCCGGGCTGCCGGGGAAGCCAAGCGCCCTTCGACCACAAGCGGTCATGCAGCTTCAGGCTCGAGGGAGGTCATCGTCTTTTATGGGGCTAGCACGAGGTCGCAGCTCTTCTTCCTCGACCGTTTTTCTGCTGCTGGAGCCAAGGTCCATGTCTCCACCGATGATGGCTCCGCCTTTCGAAGGGGTACGTGCCTCGAACTCCTCGAGACCTGGCTCGATGATACGAGACCCTCGCAAGCGACGGTCTATGGCTGTGGACCTCCCGTGATGCTCTCTCGTCTCTTTTCTCTCGTCTCCAGGTTCGGCTTGCCCTCATACGTTTCGCTGGAGTCCCCCATGGCCTGTGGAGTTGGCGTTTGTCGCGGGTGCGCCGTGAAGATGCGAGATGGCAGCTTTCGTATGGCATGCACGGATGGGCCGGTCTTCAAAGGGGAGGAGGTGGCTTTCTAGATGAGCCGTCCAGACCTGCGAGTGAAGCTTGGCGGCCTAGTCCTGAAGAACCCAGTGCTTACCGCCAGCGGTTGCTCCGGCTACGGTGCGGAGTTGGCAGGTCTTTGTGACCTCGGCAAGCTTGGAGGCTTATGCACCAAAGGCCTTTCGCGTGAACCGAGAGCTGGAAACCCGCCGCCCCGGATACGAGAGACCACGGCGGGCATGCTCAACTCCATTGGTCTCGAGAACATAGGCATGGAGGCATTCTTGTCCGAGAAGGTTCCCGCGCTTCGGGGCCTTGAAACGGCCGTGATTACGAATCTTTTCGGAACTACGGTGGATGAGTACGCGACGCTGTGCGAGATGGCCGAGGATTGCGAGCGTATCGATGCTGTCGAGCTGAACGTGTCGTGCCCCAACGTGGAGGAGGGAGGGGTCGAGTTCGGGCTCGATCCCGTGATGGCCGCCAAGGTCACGGCGGCAGCCCGGCGCGCCACCAAGAAGACGTTGCTGGTCAAGCTGTCACCAAACGCGGGGGATGCCATCGTTTCCGTGGCCAGAGCCGTTGCCGATGCCGGAGCCGATGCCGTAAGCGTCATGAACACCATCTCGGGAATGGATATCGATGTTGCTCGTAGACGCCCCTGGTTGGCGCGAACCACCGGCGGGCTTTCTGGCCCAGCGATAAAGCCCATAGCCCTGCGAATGGTCCACCTCATCCACTCCGAGGTCGCCGTTCCCATAGTTGGTATCGGAGGCATTCGCTCCTGGGAGGATGCCGCTGCCTTCCTGCTCGCTGGTGCCAGCGCAGTTCAAGTGGGCAGCGCGTGCTTTTCGAACCCCAGGGCACCGGAGCAGGTGCTCGATGGACTCATCGATTGGCTCGCGGGCGAGAATGCTCGAAGCGCGGCACAAATGGTTGGTGCGCTACGGACGGGACCGGAGGCCTGGTGAGCCGCTTCGCAAAGGCTCGCTGTTGAGGCGAACGGCGCCCCAAGAGCCCCCGGGCATCCGCAAGGTTCTGGAGCCGAACGGTTCTGCTTGACGAGATCCCCTAGGACTTGGCCGCAGGGGAGGGGGGTTGACAGTATGACGCGAAGCGTTATCTTGGCGCAGCGCGTCAAGAGGTCTTCTTGCAGCCGTTCGAGGACGGCCTTTTCATCTCGAGGAGGTTTTATGGCCACGAATAAATCGAAAAACGGTGCACCCGAAAAAGGCGTCCATATTCACGTGCACGTTCCTTCCTTTGTCCATGGCGGGATCGAGGCTGGACGCAAACACCTGCAGGAGATCGAGGAGCAGGCAAGCGAGCTTTTCGAGGGGCTTCGAGCTCGCGGGTACGACGAGCTGCGGTCGCTTCGAGAGAGCCTCCCCGCCCCCAGCATTCGTGAGAATTTGCCAATCGATCATTTGATCGAGAGGAGCAGGGAGGTAGAGACCGAGGCGCTCGAACGAGCTGGAAGCTTGGCGGCCAAAGTGGAGCAGAGCATTGATACGGTGAAGAGAGCGTTGTTGGACTTTGCTGGGATAGCTAGCCGTGACGATGTGGCCGCCATTGATGAGAAGCTGGAGCGTTTGTCCAAGCGGCTGGACCGCCTTGCAAGACAGGCTCGAAGCGCTGGGTCCGATCGACAGGGCAAGAAGAAGCCTGCCAATAAGACAAAGACGTCGGAGGGATCTGGCGGCAAGCCCCGTGGGAGCACGCCATCGCGGCCTCGCAAGCCACGGGGGTGAGCCATCCCCCCCTTCAGTCTTCGAGCAATGCCTCGATGCCAACCGCGCTGGTCCCCTCTATTGGATGGCCACTTGCCGTATTCAGAAGCGGCCCCTTCCCCCCCCGGGGGAATCGCAGCTTCCCGTCGCGGCGAAGTCTCATTGGGATAGGTAGGCACGAAAGAGGGGATCCCGAAGAGGTGGCGCTGGCGATGGGAAACGAACGCTACCCTTGGCTGGAGAGCCGCCCACGTGATAGATAACGCCCCCGTCATGGCCGAAAGAACTCTTGGAGTAGTGGGCGGCAGCGGGCTCTACGATCTGCCGGGACTCGATGATGTCGAGGAAGTGGTAGTGGAAACCCCCTTTGGCGAGCCATCGGATGCGTACTTAGTCGGAAACGTCGGCGATACGAAGGTGGTCTTCCTGGCTCGCCATGGGAAGGGCCATCGCCTCGCGCCAGGAGAGATTAATTACAGAGCCAATATCTGGGGCCTGAAGAAACTAGGCTGCGAGCAGGTCATCTCCGTTACGGCCGTTGGCTCGATGAAGGAAAAGATTGCTCCAGGAGACATCGTGCTCGTGGATCAGCTCTTCGATCGCACATCCAAGCGAGCGTCCACTTTTTTCAAAGACGGCGTTGTTGCTCACGTTGCCTTGGCGGATCCGATCTGCACGAAGCTCTCCGGCTCCCTCGAACAGGCGGCAAGGCGAACACCTGGTGGTCTTCATCGGGGCGGCACCTATTTGTGCATTGAAGGTCCTTCTTTTTCGACCAAGGCCGAGTCTCGCATCTATCGGCAGTGGGGTGTGGACGTCATTGGAATGACGAATCTGCCGGAGGCCAAGCTGGCCCGCGAGGCCGAGCTTTGTTATGCGGTGATGGCTCTCGCCACCGATTACGATTGCTGGCACGAAGGTGAGGAGGAGGTGTCGGTTCCCGCCGTCCTGGCGATGATGCAAAAGAACGTGGAGCGGGCCAAGGCCATAGTTGTCGACCTCGCAAGGCATCCGCCCGACACAGGTGACTGCAAATGTCGCTTTGCCCTCGACGGGGCGATCATGTCGGATCTGGATAAGGCCCCTCCCGAAACACTCGTTCGTCTAGATCTCTTGTTGGCTCGTCAGATATCGGAAGCTCGAGATGCCCCTGCTTCTCGAGGTTGAAGCCCACGGCTGCCCGCGTGCTCACGACTGAACGCGCATTGGTTGGCATAAGTAACGGAGGTTTTTCATGTCCCTCGTCGCTGTCGGCTCGATGGCACTCGATAGCATAGAGACACCCCATGGCCGTCGGGACGATGTCTGGGGGGGCTCGGCCACATACTTCGCCACCGCCGCGTCAGTGTTCAGTCGGGTGTCTCTCGTTGCGGTGATAGGAGACGATTTCCCCCGGGAGATCCTCGAGTTCTTGGAGGATCGCGATGTATGTCTGGCAGGGCTGAAGCGAGCCGCGGGGTCCACATTTCGTTGGAAAGGGCGATATGGGGTGGACTTGAAGGATCCGGAGACCCTGGATACGCAGCTTGGCGTCTTCGATCAGTTCCGGCCGCGGTTGCCCGAGAGCTATCGAGAGGCCAGCTACGTATTCTTGGCGAACATAGACCCGGATTTGCAGCGTGACGTGCTCTCACAAGTGAAGAACCCTGGTCTAGTCGCTTGCGATACGATGAACTTCTGGATCGACGGCAAGGCCGAATCCCTTGCACGCACTTTGGCCGAGGTCGATTTGCTTGTAATCAACGATGGAGAAGCAAGGGCCCTGGCCGGAGAGAACAACCTCGTAAGAGCTGCGCGAAAGATTATGGATCTAGGGCCTGGTAGGCTCATCATCAAGCGCGGAGAGAACGGGGTCTTTCTTTTCGACGAGCAGGGCATTTTCGCTGCTCCGGCATATCCTTTGGCGGACATCATCGATCCCACTGGCGCGGGTGACTCATTCGCGGGGGGAATGATGGGTTATCTGGCGAGCAAGGGCAGGGTGGACGCCGAGGCCCTTCGACAGGCGATGGTAGTAGGCGGCGTCATGGCATCTTTCGCCGTCGAGGGGTTCAGTCTGGACAGGATGCGGGCCTTGACGATGGAGGACGTGGCGGAGCGGCTAAGACGCTATCGTGCCCTCACCCGGTTCGAGGAGATACCCGAGCCCGTTGCGCGTGCGGCTGGCTGACGAAGAACGGATGATCTCGAAAGATTGATGACAGGGCAGATCTTTTGGGGGCTTCTGTTGCACAGGCGGTCCCTTATTTGTGAACCGCCCCATAAGCTCGTAGCTTCTCTTTCTCGCTCTCATGTATCCGGTTTGGACCCCGGGCTGCTCGGAAGATCGAGGGCGAGGAGGCTCTTTGCGCCAAGGGGGCTCCTGGACCATCCGCCGGCGCGGGGGACCCTTCTTGGCCGAGACCCGCCGCCGAACGGCGGCCCGTACCAGACACGCACCATCGCCGCACACCCCGCGAGACGCGCTTCTAAGAACGCAGACGCGGACGCCTCTCGTACAGCCAACTTTGCACCAACAAGACACATTCGCGCCAAGCCCCTATTCTCTCAAGAGGTTCATCTCCGCGCCTATTTCGAGATGGAGGGAATCCATCAGTCGGCGTTGTCCTTGTCATGAGAGGTGAGCGAAGCTACAATGGACTTGTCAAGTGCCGGCTACTTGAGCCCTTGGCTGTAAATGAGGGGGCCATTATTTCAGGCAATGACTAACCTCGAGAGACGAAGGTACCATCGAGTGCCCCTCAAGGAACGGTGTTGGTGTGAGGGCGCCTGTACCACGATCTACGCCATCATCAAGGACGTTTGTGAGGGCGGCCTTTTCATACGTACAAGTGCTCCCTTGAAGCAAGGAGCTCGAACAAGGATCAGATGGTCCTTGTTGCCCGGGCATGAAGAGATCCAGGCCGATGCAGTAGTGGTTTGGAGCCGATCGGATGCCAAGTCGCTGAGCGATCCCCCCGGAATGGGCCTGCGTATCGAAGGAATATCCAGTGAGGCGCGAGAGCGAATCAGAGACTACGTCAGGATGGCTCTTTCTTCCTCGGATTGACCCTTGCTTGCTGAACCCGTAGGCGGGCTGACAAGACCCTTGCGTTGACGCCATTAGGGGGCTGGCGCGCGAAAAGCGAACGATACTCGCCCACCTGCCGCGTCTTGGGGGTCGCCAAGTGGCCTGCCGCCCTCGGGCTCCTGGATGATCATGGAGTCTAGTTACGTTGCTTCACACGATACCCGTTCAGGGATTTGCAGCTCTCTTGCACGCTCTCGTTGCGGTGCTCGAAAGGGCTGTGCTAGCTTGCGCGTCCAGAGACGAAACCTCATGCGCATCGCTATCTTTTCGGACGTTCACGGAAATCTTGAAGCACTCGAGGAGGTCTTGAAGGCCTTCGACGAGTTGAGCATCGACAAGTACGTTTGCCTGGGGGATGTCGTGGGCTATGGGGCGCAGCCCAATGAGTGCTGCGAGTTGGTGCGTGAGCGAGTTTCCCATGCTGTTCTGGGAAACCATGATGCCGCCGTAGTTGGTCGGATGGACTACTCCTACTACTACGCGGCCGCGCGACAGGCGCTCGATTGGTGCCAAGCGAGGCTCTCACCGGAGAATCGGGATTGGTTGGGCGGGCTGCCCTTGGAGATGAATGATTCCGATATTCCAGGGCTCCACTACTCCCATGGCTCCCCACTGGAGCCTGATACTTTTGGATATGTCTTTGCCTTGGAGCAAGCTCGAGAGCTTCTTCCCCATCTTTCCTCCCTCGCCGCGGTGAGCTTCATAGGCCACTCTCATCTATGCAAGTCGTTCGCGCTGGACGAGGAAAACGTCTTGGATCTAGTGGGACGGCGCCTTCTCATCGAGGAGCCACACAAGTACATCGTGACTGTTGGTAGCGTGGGTCAGCCACGTGACTACGACAATCGCGCCTGCGCAGGGATCTTCGACTCCGATAGCAACACCTTCGAATACGTTCGAGTCGAGTACGACATCGAGTCGGCCGCTCGAAAGATTTTTGAAGCGGAGCTCGCACTGAACTTTGGCAAGCGACTATTTCTGGGAATCTAGAGAGGCTGATCTCTTCGAGTATTGAAAGCCTTCAGGCCTAGACGATGGAAAGATGCGTGGCGATTCTGGTAGCCTGCACCGTACCTTCGGGATCGACCAGAAAAGTCGTCAGATGCTTGTTTGTCAGAACCTGCTCGATCTCGTGCATGCTTTCTGGAGTCAGAGATCCGAGCAGTGAGCCGTCTTGCAGATCGACCAGATACAGGGCTTGGCTGGCGACCAGAAGGACTCCCCGCCCGGCGCAAAGAGCGGGGCGGGTTTCGGGGTGTGGCTCCGGACAGGGGATCCGAGAGGTCCAGAGAAGACGGCCTCGTCTTCCAAGCGCCGCTAGGTTCCCATGGCGATCCGCTACGTAGATCCTGCTGCGTGTTGCTAGAACGCTCGGAACACCCCTGAAGCTCTCTAGCACTACTCTTCGATCTCCTCCTCCCGGGGTGGAGATGACCACCACGGACACATTACCAAGGATGCCGGGAATGACGGCTCGGCCTCCCGTATGTATCGCTCTGCCGGCGCGATCCATGGCAAGTACCCTTCGCTCGGTGCTGCTTCCAGTCGCGGTATCGGTGCGAAAGAGAACAGGTCCTTCGGCCGAATCTCCCATCACATGAACCTTGCCGCCCACCGAGAAGGGCTCGCTCACGGGCTCCATTCTCGTTCGAGCGCGCCAACGGGGCTTGCCCGTGTCTGCGTTCAAGGCGAACAGGAAACCGGAGTTGCTTGCCACAAGAACTCCAGCTCTTCCTCCGCTGACATGGCAGAGGCTGCTGTGCGGGGGAACGAAGCGCCATTGAATGCGCCCATCCGTTTCGCATAGAGCCAGGATCGACCTGTCGTCGGGGCAAAATAGAAGATTTCCGGCGCCACGAAGATACAACTCGCTATTGGAGGCTCCTGCCTCGAGGGCCACCGCCGACCAGGCGGTTTTTCCGACCGGAGTTACGAGATCCAGCCCAACGGGGGTCGACATGAGTACTGGGTCGCTTCGCCGGGGACCGCGCCAGACGTTTCCGACCCCTTCTCTCACCCAGGATGGTCGACCCGATTCCGTCTCCAAGTTGAAGGCACCTTCTTCTCCGGCGACGAGAAGTCCCCGGCCCAGGAATCCGAATCCCCCAGGCACGAGAGGGCCAACATCGAAGGTCCACAGTGACTTCATCGAGACTCTTCGCAGCTTGTGGGCACAGAGCTTCTCTTTCGATACGGTCGTCGGTGCCGGCCCAACTGTGGAAGCCTTGTCATGTGGCCTTGGGCCAATCCTGTCGCCCTCTAGGAGGGCCAGACAGTACTCCTTGAGATGTCCTGCATCCTCCGCCAGTTCGGATAGGTAGGAGTTCGATCTCTGCATGGGGGCGAGACGGCTCACTGTGTCGAAGAAGTCCAGTGTTGCCTGCAAGATGACGACCGCAAGCTGAATGGGTCGGGTCGACCACTTGCCTCGAGGACTCTCGAGAAGGCCGGAGGCGAAGTAGAACGTGAGCCTTGTCGAGCCAAGGTGGAGGCTTGCCTGACAGTCGCCGCCCTCGAGGGCCGAGAGGAAGTCTCGCAGCTCGAAGACCAAGCATCGAAAGGCAAGGTAGGGAGGACCATTCCATTTTGCGATGAGCTCGTTTCTGGACCCGCGAAGGCTGACGTGACCGTTGCCTAGGAGGGAATGAAGATCGCCCGGCGCTCCCCCATCCCATTCGAAAACTCTGTCGCTGCTCCTTGAGAGTTCGAAGGTACACGTCATTTCGCCGAATACCGCCGCTCCTCCCGTATCGATCTGCTTCTCCCATTTTCGAGAAGGGCGCCTCGAGTGGAGCCTTTGTCGGGAGCGACCTCGAAGTCGCCTTGCCTTGGCTGCCAGAGAGGATACGAAAGGGCCTCGGCCCAGCTTTGGAGATACCTCTAGGATGTCGGAAAGGAAACCTTCGATGAACTCTTGAATGGCCTCGAAAAAGGTCTCGCAGTCCAGGGCAAAGCCGTCCAATCTCACCTCGGGAGGAGGGCCGAGGACGACAAGGGAAACTAGGATCTCGGTGCCCCGCCTATGTAGCAGAAGCTCTGTTGGTGGTGAGCCGAAGGGCAGGGATGCTCGCTTGTTTCCTCTGGCCAGCGTTTCTGCGGCTCTGGCCACATCCGAAACGACCTGAAAAAGTGGCGATTCTCGAATGTCCGCAACCAGATTGATGCCGTCCACGGAGACTGTCAGTACATCAAGGACGTCCATTTCCTCCGAAAACCGTGAGGTAGGCTCACGGCCTTCGAAATGGTGCTGCTCCATGGACCGCTGGTAGGCGGGGTTCGAGAGCCATGCGCGGCCGGCACGTAAAGAAAACATGAGCTTTTCCACTCTAAGATGCTAGTTGGCGGCAGGTTGCCTAGGCAAGACGTTGTTCGGCTGCGAGCGCTGTCCACGGAAACAAAGGAGACACTATCGTGTTCCTGTTTCCCTTCTTCATACGTCACCGCGGCTCGTGAGCCTTGTACCGTCTTTACCAACAGACGCTGAGCGACTAGATTGCCGTCTCCATGACATTCTATGAAGCTGCATTAGACGTTCTAGGTAGGGAAGGGAAGCCTCTCCACTATGAGGAGATTACGCGCCGGGCGCTAGAGGAGGGCCTGCTTTCGCATGTAGGGCGAGTTCCCTGCGACATCATGCGCGCCCGCCTGTTGGCGATGGCACGTCGTGATGACGGGAAGACCCTGGCGGTTGTGGAACCCGGGGTTTTTGGTCTAGTGCAGTGGGGCCTAGTGCAGGCTAGGGAGGCTCTCGAGGCCACTGAACCCGAACTTCCCGATAGCAAGTACAGTCTTAGGCCCAACGAGCGCACGCCAATGACCCTCGCAGAACGCCGAGCGGTACGTGAGGCGGAGCGGACAGGCCGCTTCCAGGCCGAAGACAAGGAGGCGAGGGCACGCGGTAAACGGCGCCGTCGTCGTGGTCGCAAGGGTGAATCCCCAGCCGATGCTCTTGCGGCGATGGTTCACGAGCTTGGCGACGGCCCGGTGGATCTACAGTATGTCGTCGATGCACTAGATCGCCAGGTGGCTCTTCCCGAAGGCTTCCCTTCAAAGCTCGAAGGTCTCTGTGAGCTTGCACGACAGGAGAATGAGAGGTTGGCGCGCCTCGGTGAGCCCCCCCGCTTCCTGCTCGAAGGAGATAGGGTGACACTTGCCCCAGAAAGACCCGCAAGGCAGCGGCCCGCGGCCGCCGCCGCCGGCCCACAGAAGGAGCCGGCACCCTTCGTTCTGCGCAGAGACGCCCAACAGGCTGTCTCGAAGACAATCCTAGCGGCGTTGAAGGAAATGTCCCACGAGAAGCTCGAGCAGATACTGCTTGCGCTGGCTCGAAGCCATTCTCTCACCGATGCGAAGGTAGCCAAGCGTTCAGCGAAGGGGAGCCCTCTTTTCACCGGGATGGTCAGGTTCGGGGTCAGTCAGCTCCGCTGCGCGGTGCGGATGCTTTTGTCGGGCAGGGATGTTCGAGAAGACGACGTCGATGAACTCAGGGCAGACCTACAGAACTACAGCGCCGCGGTGGGAGTATTGCTAAGCCTCGGCAGAATCCCGCGCTCGGTTCGCTCTCGGGCCGAGGATATGAGTCAGAAACCGGTGTTGCTATTCGATGGCGAAGCGCTCGCCGATGCATGCGTGGGCTCGCGGATCGGTGTCAGGACGCGTTTCGAGGAGGTCTTTCAGTTTGCCCCCGAGCTTCTCGAGACTCCAGAACCCAACGAATAATGCCGATGAGGACCCCCAAGAGATGAAAAAAATCCAGGTTCTACTGGCCGCAACAAATGTCTTCGTTTTGACCCTCGCCTTTTCGGCGATACTCCTCGTGGGCTGTGCCAGGGGACAGAAGCCTGACCCCGAGACCAAGCCGCCCACACCGCCTCAAGGATACTCGGTGGCCCCCTTCTTCCCTTTGGAGGTCGGGAATACCTGGCGATACAAGGCCCACCATCTTGGAGAGACGAACGAGCACGAGGTTCGCATCGTGAGTCGGGAAGGGGCTTGGTTCGTCGACAGCGAGGGCGAACGATTCCTCGTCGATGGCGAGGGACTCCGAGGACCCGATCGCTACCTGCTTCGTGCACCGCTGCGTCCCGGTGAGGAGTGGTCATCGGTGGTCGATCTATCCGTTACCGAGCATTACGAGATAACGGAGACCGGCGTATCGGCTAGTGTCCCTGCCGGAACGTTTCACGGTTGCCTGCGCGTAGTTGGGCGAGTCAGGATCAACCCAACGATAACCTTGTTCAAGCAAGATACATACTGCCACAGCGTCGGCCTGGTTCGAGTTAGAACCTGGCTCGACGCCGCGGCAAAGGGAAAGATCCCTCAAGCGGAGCTGGAGCTTGTCAGCTACCAGCTCGTCGATGGTGACTGATACCCGTCAGTTCTGGATCCGGGTGGCTTCGAAGGTGCCATGTGCATCGTGAAGCTCACCGTCGATACCGATGGTGCCGGACCAGACGCCGTTCGAGAGACGATCGGGCTTGAGGTCGCGGGAGTCATCGCTCAATTGTGCGGCGCCTTCGAGCGTTAGCGTGTTCGTGTAACCGATGGCCAGCCCGTTCAGCGCACCGTCGACGATGTTGCCTGCCGCCGCCAAGCCGGAGAGGCAGTATCTTTCCACGTCATCGATCGAGATCGAGATGCCCGCGATCGTGAAGTAGCCGTCAGACTCGCCGTCATAGTCGTCCAGGTTGATGGCGAACGCGGTGCAGTCGACGAGGCCCTGTAGCAGCTGTGCGCTGTTATTGGCCCCCGGAACGATGTGGGGGTAGAGAATCTCCAAGATGAAGAGGTGGAAGAGGCGTGCGTACTGGAGAGAACGTTGGTGCTCGGCGAGTCGTAGGACCTCGCCATCCACGGTAGCCTCGTACGTGGTTATGAGTTCACCAATGTGCGTATTCCTCATTGCGATTCGGTGCTCGTCACAGCCGGGGTCGGTGGAGGGGTTGCACCCTGCCCGCCAGCGGAAGAGTACGGTCTCCCAGCGCTCGTCGACCATCAGTCTGCCGTCGTTGGTCTCGTGAATCGTCATGGTGCCTTCGTACTCCATGTTCGTCACGACGCGAACTGTATCGCTGACGTAATCGAAGAGGTTCATGAAGCGCTCGGGGACGAAGCTGCGGATCAGATCGTCCACGAAGGCAATCAGAGCCTCCTTGGCGAAACCGAAGTTCAGACCCGCCTCTTGCTCTAGGAGATTCACCAGGAACCTTGCGG
>SKWY01000387.1 GCA_007128675.1 Deltaproteobacteria bacterium
CGGATGGAAGGAGAGTTCCATTTTGTTCCGATATCGGAGCTTCTCGGGTGAGGGGATGATCTTCGACAAAGGAAGATCCGTCGACAGGTCTGATAAACGTTCGAAGCTTTCCCGGACCAGATCCTCTTTCGCGCTAAGCTGAGCCTCGTAGCTCAAATGCTGCCATGCACAGCCTCCACATTTTCCGAAGTAGGGGCATTCCGGCTCGACCCTACTCTCGGAAGGCTGCTCGACCTGGAGCAATTCTCCCTCTGCGTGCCTCTTATGGGTTCGGGCGACCCTCACTCTGGCTCTGTCACCCGGCGCCGTAAGAGGCACGAAGAGCACGAAACCGTCGGCTCGCCCGACACCCGCTCCCCCTTGGGCGAGAGCATCGATGTTGAGGGTAAGCTCGTCGTTTCGGCGAGGCTTCTTGCCTCTGGTCGACTGTGATTTCAAAGGGGCGGGGTGGCTTCTATCGGACATCGGGGAGGCTCCAGCCAAATGAAACGTAGCTTCGTTTTCCTTATCATGCTGCCCTCCTTTGATAACACAGGGAGCCCTGCCGCCTCTTTCGCTTGCACGGTGTGTCAGCGCAGGGCATGAGGGCACGGGGTGCCGGAACACGGGACAGGGGGTGGATGCCGCTTGCGCCTTGGCATTCCGGCAGGGTCGAGTGTAAGTAGGGGAGGGCTCGTTGGGAGGAAACCTAGTTGGAGCTAAGCTGCCGAGGATTGCATTTGGTGAAGGGTACCCAAAGATTGGAGTGGTGGGGGCGTCTTTTCAGAGCCTTCTCGATTCTCCTTCTGGTTCTCGTCGCGGTTTGCCTAGAGGGCTGCGGGGGCAGTGATCCTGGTCGCGGTACCCAGAGCCTGTATGTCGAGGCTCATGTGACGAGCGACGAGGCGGGCGCGACTCGAGTGCGTGTACAAGTGAGGGATGGCGACGGCCGGGGACGAATCGAGGAGGCTGCGGTCGTGCGAGTGCGCGGCCATGAAGAGGGCGAATGGGTGCTTGATTTCGAGGGAAGAGATTGGGGCCCGTTTGCGGGCGGATTTCATTTGCTGGAAGGCCTAGAGTGGCAGCGAGGATGGCACCTCGAGGTCGAGGTCGGTGAGGAACACTGGCTCGAGGCATACCTCGAGATGCCTGGGCTTTGTACGATCATCGAGCCTGCGGCCGACGTCACATATCGAAGAGGCGATGGGTTTCCGCTTGTGGCTCGTTGGGAAGACTCTCAAAGGCGTCACTCGAGGAGCATCCAGGTGGAGTTGAACAGAAACGACTACTCGGTTCGTCTGCCCGGAGACGTCTTTCGCCATGAGATCGCCTCCTCCGTGTTCAGGCGAGACGGAGGGGAGAGGTTGACGGTTCAAAGATGGAACGAGGTCGAGCTCCTTGGCGGGACGATTGGCTCCTCGTTTAGAGGCGCAACATTTTGCAGCGTGGATTTTCGAGTAGATTAGGGAAGACTTTTTGGGCCCACCGGGCCGGGAGACGGAATATGATTCATGGCTATGCTCGGGCGTTCATCGTAACAGCGTTGGCAGTGGGCCTTTGTTCCGCGCAGGCCGAGGCGCAGGAGCGTCGTGGTGCTCGTGTGGCACACGGTGCTGGAGATAACGGGATAAGGCCATTTGTCGGAGCCACAGCTGATCTGGACGTTCACGGCCTGAGGCGGCCGCCTCCCGTGGCGGGCAACAAGCTAGTTCTCGGGGCGGATTTCTACTTTGGTCCCGCGACGGGCCTCGTCTACGCTCTTGGACTGCACATGGGCGCCGGTGAGGGAGCGATGTTCTTGCAGCCCCTTTTCGAGGTGCACTACCGCTTCGATACGCCTATCCCTCTCGTCCCATGGGTTGGGGGAGGCTCGAGCGTGAAGCTCGGTTTTCACGCGGATCAAAGGATGAATCTCGCGCTCACCTTCCGCTTCGTTACCGGGATCGAGTACTTCATCACCGATACGATTGCGTTAGGGATGCAGCTGGCGATTCCCGACCTTGGACCTCGGTTCTTGCCAAACGGTTTGCCGATTGGGACGGTCGAGTGGCTGTTTGGTCCCCATTTTCGCTTCTAGGCGTCAGCCATCTTCAGTCGCGAAGGACTGGCTCCCAAGACAGCGGCTTCTTCTCAAGATACCTGCCATCGAAGATCTTTCGCAGCTCCTCGACTGCTTGACGAGCGGTGAGAGAGGGCAACCACTCCGGCCGCAGGCTCTCCGGTATGACCATCTCTCGAGTTGAGCCATCCAATAGCTCGATGGTCATCCGGTACTCGACCTCCTGCTCTCCAGGGCGGCTGCCTCCCCGGGAGGGGAGGAGACGGTAGCTTATCTCCGTAACGGTACCGCTCCACTCATCGGTGTATCGCTGGTAGAGTTCTGGAAGGACGTGACGGGCTTTATCCCTTCGGTCCTCGGAAGTCCCATCGTATGAAAGCTCGGCTAGAGGCACGGGCCTCGGGTTCCAGGACAGGTTGTCCTTACGAATGAACTCTCCCGAAGACAGACCCTCTCCCGCGCCTTGCGAGATTCTCTTCTCTCGGGGCATACCGTCTGGGGTGATCACGGTAACGCGGCCTTTCTCCGGAGGGATTACCACGACTGCCTCGTAGGCCTCCAGAAAGCGGTTGAAGATAGGAGAGAGCACCATCAACACCGCGCATGCGACAATGATGAGAGCCACGAAGCGGTACTGGCCGAAGCGCATTGCCCTGGTGCTCTTGGCAAGAAGGGCGTCCTCCTCCGCATCGCTTCGGTCTTCGTGGGTGGGTAGCTTGGTGACTTGGCCCTTGTCCTCTTCGTCGTCTTTCATCTCGCTCGTCAGATTACAACACCATCAGCCTCGGGATCATGCTTGATGACATACCTTCTTGAGGAGCAGGCCTTGCTTGTGGCATATCCCGCTTATGGGACGCGATTTCTTTCGGGCTTCTTTTCGGGTGCTCACGGTTATCTTGGGACTAGTTGGCATTGGCGGGCTCCTTCTTACCTCGTGCGCTACCTTGGGCGCGGCGGATGCGAAACGCGATTCGGTTGCCGAAGAGAAGGTGGACGTGCGGGTGGATGAGATGACCGACTTGCTTGCGAGCATAGAGAAGGCTCGTCTTGGCGAAGAGCTGGAACTCCTGCGAGGCGAGCTGGAGGCAGCGGCCGCGGCCGAAGATCCTTGGCTTGTTGTAAAGGCTGCTTTCGCTCGTATTCCAAGTGATCCCGACGGGGCTTGGGCTCGGTTGAGAGAGGTAACGGTTACGCCTAAAGGATCGAAGCCGGCTGAGTACTGGGCATGGCTTGGCATGGCGGATATTTCATTGTTGTGGGGTATTCACGAGCAGGCCGCGCTTCATATCGACCGCGCGCTCGAGATCGCGCCAGGGACGGTTCCCGCGCTGGCGCGCTCCGGGCTCTTGGCAATTGCTCGAGGAATGAAGGCGGAAGGCAACGCGATCCTCGAAGATGTCCTGACACGTGACTCTGGACATCGAGCCGCGCCCGAGGCGGCTGTCATGGTTGCCAGAGTGGACTATGAGGAGGGGCGACTTCAGGCAGCGCGGGAACATCTCGAGAAGCTGCTCGAGCATCATCCTTTCCATCTCCAGGCACTCGAGCTGTCGGCGAGTATCGCCGAGTCCGAGGACGATATGAAGGCGGCGGCCGACCACCTCGAGAGGGCGGTGCAGGTGGCTCCCGATGCGGTCGATGTCGCGGTGCGCCTCGCAAGAATAAGAGAGACGACAGGCGATGAGTCTGGTGCGCTTGCCGCCTGGAGCGAGGTTTCCAGGCGTAGACCCGAAGAGATAGAGCCATGGCAAAGACAGGCCATTCTGGCTCGAGAGCTTCAAGATGAAGAGATTGAAGAGGCGGCTCTTGAGCGGCTGTCGCTGCTCGATTCAGACAGTGACAAATGGTTGAGGCGTCTCGCCCAGCTTCGGGCTGGTGACGGCCGATACGCCGAAGCCACGGATGCTTGGTCTGAGGTCCTATTCCACAGCCCGGGGGACCAAGAGGCGCTTCTTGCGCGTGCAAGGCTCTTCATTGGTGCCGAGAATTATCGCGAAGCAATAGGCGATCTACGTGAAGTAGTGCAACGGCCTGGGACACCCGAGACGACCGACGAGACGAGCGATGATGATGCAGAGGGTTTGGAGCCATCCGAGGAGTCGGTCGAGAGGGCCCAAAGCCTCCTCGAACAGATCTCCGGCAAGGTGGGCCTACCCAGCCGGCCGGCCTCTGGTAGAACGCCGGACGCTGTCTATGCTGCCGTAAGCCGGGTTGTGAACCGAGCATACAGGAGTCGTCTCGATGATTTGCCTGCGCTTGGTGGCGTCTACTCCGTTCGCGTCACCGTAGTCGAGGGGGAAGTGACCAGAGCCGAGGTGGCAAAGAATACCCTGCATGACCCGATCCTGGAGGCCCTGATTTTTTGGACCATTCATGACGCTCGCTTCCCAGTATCCGAGGGTCCGAGTGAGTACACCTTGCCATTCGAGCTGTCGCCCGGTGGTGGCTGAAGACAGATGACTAGGAAGGTTCGAACAGGTGCCGACGCCCTGGTGGCCGAGGACTTCGCCAGGTTGCGTGGGCGACGTGTCGGGCTGGTCTGTAACCAGACGACCGTTGAAAGCATCCGGATGCGCCACCTGGCCGATCTCTTGAGTGATGCCGAGGATGTCGAGCTAGTCGCTCTCTTCGGCCCGGAGCATGGCGTGCGCGGGGATGCGCAGGACATGGATCCCGTCGGTCATGCACGTGACGGTCTCACAGGGGTTCCGGTCCACAGCCTATATGGCGACGGCCTCGACTCGTTGATGCCTACTCGTGAGAGTCTCGAGGGATTGGATCTATTGATAGTAGACATGCAAGACGTGGGGTCGCGTTACTACACATTCTCCGCCACCATGGCTCTGTGCATGAAGGCGGCAGCCTCGGCCGGCATCGGGGTGATGGTGCTCGATCGACCGAATCCGATTGGCGGAGCGCTCATGGAGGGCCCGAGAGTCGACGCGGATTTTCGAAGCTTCGTCGGTCCTTACCCAGCGCCGGCCAGGCACGGCATGACGATGGGAGAGCTGGCGCTTTGGTACAAGGATGTCGATGGTGTCGACTGCGAACTCGAGATCGTTCGAATGGAGGGGTGGCGCAGGTCGATGTCGTACGAGCAGACGGGCCTTGCCTGGGTCCATCCATCACCCAACATGCCTACCGTGGACACCGCGCTCGTCTATCCCGGGATGTGCCTGGTGGAGGGAACCAGGCTATCCGAGGGACGCGGGACAACCCGACCTTTCGAGCAGTGCGGAGCCCCGTTCATAGATCCAGACAAG
This sequence comes from Deltaproteobacteria bacterium, assembly GCA_007128675.1. Lineage (GTDB taxonomy): Bacteria > Myxococcota > Myxococcia > SLRQ01 > SLRQ01 > SKWY01. The sequence continues at coordinate 5,302 of SKWY01000387.1, forward strand.
CTAGTGGCTCGTCTTGATGGTCTCGCCGGGACCTGGGGACTCTTTGGCGCGTCGTTTCGGCCCTGCTTCTTTCGACCGATGTTTCAGAAGCATGCCGGAGAGGTATGTGGCGGCGTTTTCCTTCACGTGCGAGACCCTTCGAGCTTCCGTCCCTGGGCGATGGGGGTAGCGTTCATCGAGGCCGTAAGAGATCTTTGGCCCTCCAAGCTGAAGTGGAGAACCGACCCATACGAGTTCGTACGTGATCGGCTGGCGATCGACCTGTTGATGGGTTCTTCAGCCATTAGGGAGGAGTGGGCGTCTGGACGTTCCGCATTGGAACTCGTAAGGCTCGCCGAGGCCGATACATCCGAGTTCGCCGCTCAACGGAGTCCCTATCTTCTCTACGACTGATTGAAGGATTCGCTAGTTTCCTCGCACATGCGGGCGACCTCTTTCGGGACCCACCCGTGGAGGCTTTCCTTGCGTCGCAGGCGCTGACGGATCCACGTCGAGGAGACGTCGGGCAGGGGAGGGCCGGCATCTTCCACTGGGTGTCCCGCGCGATGGATTACGATGAGTCGAGCAAGCTTGCGGATGCGCGCCGACTCTTTCCACTTGCCGAACGTGGCCAGGATGTCGCTGCCGATCACGAGTCCGAAGCGTACGTCCGAACACTGCTCTTGAAGATGGGAAAGAGTGTCGATGGTGAAGCTGGGGCGGTCGGCCCTTGCGATGTCTCTTTCAGCCGTGCTTACACGAACGCGCCTGGAGAAGAGCCTGCATGCCTCCTCGCACATTCGAAGCCGAATGTCGTAGGGAGCGAGGCTCTTGGCGAAGGCATGCGTGTGCGCCGGCACCAGCCAGAGTTCGTCCACCGGCTCTGTCGCCAGGACATGCGCCATCACATACACATGCCCCATGTGTAGCGGGTTGAAGGAACCACCGAACAAAGCTATTTCCCTTGATTGACCCATGTTCTTTTTCGCGGCCCCATTCCGTGCGGTCGTTCCGATTCTATTGCTTGCCTCACCTATCCCCGTCTTCCCGGTTCCCATTTGCGGCGATTGTTGAAGCACGTTTGGTCAGTGCTTCATACAAAAGGCGGGCCTCGTCCGACTCTTCTTCAAGAGCCTCGAGGTGTCTCTTGACGGTATCCTCATCACCTCGCGCTACTGGCCCGGTCAAGGCCTTGGCGGCCGAGCGATCGAGCTCGAGGTGATCTAGTGTGCCTCGCGCAAGGAACAGGAGGCCTGCGAGGGCATCAGAGCGCTTCAGTCCAGCAGCCATTGCGGCTTCGAGCGCAAGGTCCATGGTGGATAGAACGCCGCTAGCCGCGACGACGGCGGCGGCATGGTAGAGGGCTCTTGGGCTGGAAGGTTCACTCCCAGAGACCGCCAAGCGAGCCGGCCGCATTCCGAGACTCCTTACAAGGCGGCCTAGGCGCCGGACAACGGAGCGTGAGCCATCTATCAGGGCCAGGGCACCAGCGAAGGACGGCTCCTTGCGCCTGGATGGAACCGGGAACGTGGCAAGGGGATGGAGGGATCCTGTGGATGCGCCAATTCTGGCAGCCTCGCCAAGGGGAGACAGATTCAGGCATCCAGCGCAGTGGATGACAGTTTGGCTATTCCTTACGAGGTGATGCTCGACCAGTTTGGTGCAAACATCGGCAATCGCATCGTCGCTCACCGTGAGAAACAGGACATTGGCGCTTCTAATCGCCGAGGGAAAGTCTCCGCTCGAGCAGGGAAGGCCGGTTGCTCGTCTTGCCCTGGAGGTAGTCCGTTTGCTGCGAGACCAGAGGCCCATGACTTCCACGCCCGCGGCCGGCAGACATTTGGCAAGAGCACAACCGAGTCGGCCTGCTCCAATCACAAAAGCTCGCTCGCTCTTTGGAGCCATTACCTTTCAGCGCGGCGACGCGGTTGCCTCTGGAAGGTGAGCTTGCCTTGGCTCTGACCTACCCTGATCTCGTCGCCGGGTACGACCTTTCCGGAGAGGATCATCTCCGCGAGCGGAGCTTCGACCAACCTTTGGAGTGTTTGCCTCATGGGCCTGGCGCCGAAGGCGGGATCGTAGCCCCCATTGTCGATTAGATGCTCGACGACGTCTTCGCCAGCCGTGTAGAGGATTCTTTTCTCCGAGGCCAGAGTTTGGCTCGAAAGCGAGAGAAGCATCTGGGCAATGCTTGCCACCTCGGTGCGACTCAAGGGCTTGAAGACGAGCCTTTCGTCTATGCGGTTCCAAAGCTCGGGCGGGAAGGCCGCCTTGGCGATATCGATGACTCTGTCGACTCTTTCGTCGGTGGCATGTTCATCGGGTGTCTTCGTGGATCTCGCGGAAGAAAAGCCCAGAGGACCTCGCGCCGGACCACCGAACACCTCCGAGCCGAGGTTGGTGGTCATGAGCACGACCGTGTTCGCGAAGGTGACCTGTCTTCCTCGACCATCGGTCAGATTTCCCTCATCGAGGATCTGCAGGAGGAGCTGAAGGACGTCTCTATGCGCCTTCTCGACCTCGTCCAGAAGCACGACACAGAATGGCCGACGGCGAACCTGCTCCGTAAGCTGCCCGCCGTCTCCATAGCCTACGTATCCCGGAGGCGCTCCTATCAGCCTTGCCGAGGTGTTGGCCTCTCCATACTCGCTCATGTCGCATCGAACCAGAGCGTCGGGCCCGCCAAACAGGAAGTCAGCCAGTGCTTTCGCGGTTTCCGTCTTGCCGACGCCGGTGGGGCCCATGAACAAGAAGGAGCCCATGGGACGATGGCTGTCGAAGCCGGCGTAGTTACGGCGTACAGCTTTCGCGATGCGCTCCAAGGAATCCTGGTGGCCGACCACGCGCTCCGCGAGATGCGTCTCCATTTGCAGGAAGCGTTCGCGGTCGCTCATGAGAAGGCGCTCCTCTGGCACGGAGGCGACCTTCGAGATGACTGTCGCAATGGCTCGGGCGTCTACTTGGGTGCTTCCTTCTCTTCTTGCTCGGGAGCCCGCCAGATCTATGATTCCTATGGCTTTGTCTGGAAGATACCTGTCGGTGATGTAGCGGGCTGATAGCTTGACCGCGGCCCTGAGAGCTTCGGGCAGATAGCTGATGCCGTGATGCTCGGAGTAACGCTCGATCAACCCCTCGAGGATTCGGCAGGTATCATCGATGCTTGGTTCGGCTACTAGTACCGGGCTGAATCGTCTTTCCAGGGCGAGGTCCTGTTCGATGAACTTTCGGTACTCGTCGTGAGTCGTTGCTCCGACGCAGGGGAACTCTCCCCTTGCCAGCGCCGCTTTCAGTTCGTTTGCCGCGTCCTGTGGGCCTTCCCCGGTGGCTCCGGCGCCTATGAGGGTGTGTAGCTCGTCGATGAAGACGACAATCTTGCCACGTGCCTTGCGTACCTCATCCTTGATTCCTCCAAGCTTCTCGCTGAAGGAGCCGCGAAGATGCGTCCCCGCGAGAATCGAGGCCATGTCGAGTTCCACGACGATCTTGTCACCGAGGCTGCTGCCGCGTTCACCCAGCTCCAGAAGGGCCTTCGCCAATCCCTCGACGATCGCAGTCTTCCCTACGCCCGCTTCTCCAACGAGGACGGGGTTGTTTGCACGGCGCTTGCCGAGAACGTCAATGACCTCCTCCACCTCTCGTTCACGGCCAATGACCGGATCGATGCTGCCGTCCATGGCTAACTGGGTGAGATTGCGCCCAAGAGCGGACAGCCAAGGATACTCGGTGGGGTCGAGCTCATAGGGTCCGAGTGGAAGATCGAGGTCTGGGGGTGGGGGTTCGACGGAGGGACGTTGTTTCTTGGCCGCCGCCCCATTTCCGGCAGATCGTGGAGGCTTCTTGGTTGGTGGAGGAAGTCCATGAGAAGGGCTGCCGCCGCCTTTCCCCGCGTTGGAGGGGCCTTTTTGGGAGCCGTGCTCGCTGCTTCCACTTCCATCAGGTGGTGGCGCTTCTGGTCTTCCGGAACGATTGGCGGGCGGTGTGCTCGTAGGCCTTCCCCTGGCCTCCATCGGTGGGGGTTGCTCGGCGTTTGGGAAGACGGCTTCTCCCCCCAGCCTCTCGTCGTCCTGAGGAGGAATATGTTGGCTACAGCTCACGGCTTCACCGGCAGCATTGGAGTACATGGCGGCTTGAGATGAGCTCGCTAGATCCGCCAGGCGCCTCATGGCCTGAGGTTCCGCGACTTCCTCTGCCCCGTCCAGTGCGGGGATTGTGGCCTCTCGAACGCGGCGGGGCATGTTGCCGGTCAGATAGCTCATGGCCTGATTGCGCAAGGAAACCAAGTCGACTCCAGCACCCAGGAGCAATCTATGCGCCGCGATGTCCCGGGTCCGCAGGACGGCGACCAAGAGATGGAGGCACTCGACCTCCGGCATTCCGACCTGTCCGGCGAGGGTCCTCGCTCTTCCGATCAAGGAATCCACCAAAGCTGGGCCTTCGCGGGCAACCTTGTCGATGCTCTCGAGGATGTCGTCTTCGGTTACACCCCGATCGCGAAGGAGCACCTGAGCCCTGTTGGGAACCGTGAACAGGGCCAGCAGTACGTGGGTGGAGGAAAAGGGCTGGCCGACGTTGTGCGCGATGTCCTGGGCTTCCACGAGGACTTGCGCCAGATCGGGGCTTGTATGCGTTCTCATGAGTGCGAGGAGATCACCAAAATGAGGTTAAGTTCGCGTAATGTCGAGCATCGAGCCCGATCACAATTCGATGGCGCGGAGTATGGCACACAGGATCCCTCGCATCAACGCGCTCAAGCGGATCCCAAATCGTCGGGTCGCTTGGCAGGAGGGGCCTGAGGGGAGGCGGCCCAAGTCCCTTTGTGAATTCGACGTCGCCAAGGAGAGGGTGAGAGCGCGGGAGAAGATGCCCGGACATGGGCGGATCTGTGCCCAAAGGATGCTTCGGGCTTGCAACGGCAAGCTCGGGCGGTCCGCCGGAGTACGGGGAGCATCGGACGCGCCCCCCGATCCAATCGGGCCTCGAGCAAGGGTCCTTGGGGTAAAGATTGTCCAAGAGCCCCAGCCCTGGGCCATTAGGGCCCTCTCTCGTTACGTCGTCGTGGGGTATGGCGCTCTCGCGGGGGCTACCGGGATCGCTCTTCATGGGGCCCAGGCCACAGCGCGAAAAGCCTCTTATTGGCGACGGTGGACATATGCCGGCGCAAAAGGATACTGTTTTATGCGTAACTCTTATTAGGGATCATGAGCGGCACGGCAGTCATCCACGACGGACAGAACTGGAAAGTCTACATTGACCGGTTCGATATGCAGGCAGCCATAGCGATGTGCAAGGCGCAGTGAGTCTTGGTCTTACGCAGCGGCTCCAGTCGGCTGGCAGGCAGCCGGACCGGCGCGCCTTGTGGGGGTCTGATATGAGAAATCTGCTGACAGTGGGGGCTGTCGCCGTTGCCGTGCTCGTGGGTGTAGGCTGCGACTGCCTGTCTGGCGGGTTACGTGGAACGGCGCCCGTCGCGTCGGTAACAACTAGCGATGAGCTTGGGGTGGTGGAGGTCGAGCGCGGGCTGCGGTATGCACTCGACTTCGGTGAGGTGGAGGTGGGGAGGCGGGCCGAGCGCCACATCGAGATAAGAAACCTTGGCGACGCGACGCTCCTGGTCGATGCCGTTGCAATCGAGGGTAATGTCGTCGCCGCATTTACGGCTTCGCCGCCGAGCCTGTCGATCAGCGTGGGCTCGGCGGACCATATAAAGATTGCTTTTCTGCCGCTCGATGCCACATCGAGCACGGCTACTCTAGTCTTTGAGACCAACGACGATGAGGCGCCGCGGATCGAGGTGGCTCTTACCGGAAGCGGCTTCGTTCCCGAAGTGGAAGTGACCCCGCGGGAGCTGGACTTTGGAGTCGTGCCAATCGAGCAAGTGCTGGCGCTGGAGGTGGTCGTCAGCAGTCGAAGCAACAGCCCGCTGCTGGTAAAGGTGCAGCCGGTTTACCCATCGGGCATGGCGGATGCCTTCAGTGTTACGTGGCCAGGCCGGGAGGACGATGACAGCTTCATCCTGGATCCGGGTGAGTCTCGGGCGCTTGCGGTTGCCTTCAGTCCGGCGGTGACCGGCTCTCATTCGGCAAGCTTCGGCATCAAGGCTTGTGAGACTTGCCATGCCTTGCAGGTCGTGCTCCTGGGAACGGCTTTGGCGACGGCGCTTGTCGTGGAGCCATCGACGCTCGAATTCGGGCCTGTCAATCCGGGCCGGACCATCAGCAAGCCGGTTAGTTTCGGCAATGTGGGCCATCTGCCCCTAGATCTGACGAGCCTGTCGATCCTTGCGCTTGGCGGCGAGGAGGTAGACGGTGTTTTTGAGCTCGTTGATGCGGGGGTGCCGTTGGAGGTGCCCTCGCGGGATGAGAAAGAGGTCCTTGTTGCGTTTACGCCGCCCGATCTGGATGAACACGTCGCCATGCTGGCATGGGAGTCCACCGATCCGAGGAGCCAGGCGGGACAAGTCACTCTGATTGGTCAGGGAGGAGGGCCGGGGATCGACATTGAGCCGCGGGAGGTGGACTTTGGGGAGGGGTCGTTTGGGATGACGCTGACTCGCACGGTGCACATTGGTAACCCGGGCCACGAGACGACTTCGGTGGACGGTTGGTCCGTGGAGGGCGAGGGGTTCGCCCTTGTCGATGAGCCGGGGCCCGTGTCCCTTGCGGTGGGCGATATGCTGCCGGTGACGGTGGCCTTCTCACCGGAGGCGCTGGGCGAAGCGCGTGGGAGGCTGAGCGTCCAGTCTAACGTGCGTCACGAGCCCGAGGCCTTTGTCGACCTGCGGGGGGCCAGCGTGGATCTTGGCGCATGTGTTCTCGAAGTGATCCCGGACGCCATCCGGTTTGGGCTGCTCGCGCCGGAGAGGCCGGCACAGCTTCCCTTGACGCTCCACAACTTGGGCGAGGAGGCCTGCCTCGTTCGAGACCTCGAGATATCGGCCGATAGCTCGGCGGCTTTCTTTCTTGTTGCAGGCGGCTTGGAGACGTTGCTGCTCGAGCCCGGGGAGCGGCACCAGACAGGGGTCGCCTTCGTGCCGGGCGAGGAAGGTGACTATGAGGGAGAGATAGTCTTTCAAGTCTCGAGCTTTGAGCAGTCGCGCCGCTCGGTTCCGCTGCTTGGGAGCCGTGGTCACTCGAGCCAGCGGCTCTTGCCGGAGGCACTCGACTTTGGAGTGGTCGGTGCCGAGTGCCCGCTGCGAGTCCGTGACTTCTGCGTGGTCAACGAGCACTGGCCGCCGGTCACGATAACGGCGCTCGACGTGCTGGGCGCCGCGGGCGAGGGCACGTTCCATGTACTCGATAAGCCGCCGGACCTGGGTAGCGAGGGGGTTCTCGTCGAGGCGGCCGACCGGACTTGCTTTCAGGTGGTTTATGAGCCGGCCGAGACCGGTGAGCACCTTGACGCCATAGTCATGGAGCTGGCGGAGCGAGAGGAGCCGCTGGTTCTAAGGCTCGAGGGCATCGCGTCCCTCGAGGGTCACGACGAGGAGCTGGACGGGTTCGGCTGTCTTCATGGCCGGGTGTGCGCGCCGTCAGGGGATCGGTGGCTCCCGGACGCCAGTGTGCGACTCGCCATCGAGGATGACGACGGGATCGTCATCGGCGAGATGAACACCAGCACGGACGAGGCCGGGTTCTTTACGCTCACCCACGTTCCCGCCGGCGCTCATCGCTTGGAGATAGA
>SKWY01000445.1 GCA_007128675.1 Deltaproteobacteria bacterium
AGAATCGAGGCGGTGCTGCCCAAGCTCGACGAGATGATTTCCGAGGGCCTGGTTACTATCCAAAGGGCAGAGGTGCGACTGTACCGGGGGAAACAGGAATCGACGCAGTAGCAGGCGCACCTCTTACGATTCAGGCCTCATAACCTAGAAGCGCCTGTGGAGGCGGAGATGTCTTCCGAGGTGCTGGCTAGACGAAGTAGGCAAGGATCAAGAACACAGGAACCAGCGCGGCTCTAGCGATGGCGATCCTGCGCCACGCAATATCTCCTTCTATCGAAGTGACTCGCTCCTTACCTTTCTCGTTTAGTATTACGAGCCCTATCTTCAATGTGGCACCGACAGGAATCACAACCATTAGAATCCAAGCAGCCAGGCTCCTCTCGTCCGCCATGATGAAGCCTGCTAGGGCCGTGAGATAGATGGCGGCGAAGGTGGCGAGGAGTTCCGTTGGCAGGAAGCGACGGAGAGCCCAGCCACCCGCGCCGTTTGAAGAACAGCAGCATCCCGAGAGCTATTACAACCATGAGGGACAACACTACTGGGTAGCCCCAGGTCCAGGTGAGTTCTGGCATGTTCCATCTCGATGCCTCGGGATCGAAGTTCATTCCGTACACGCCGGCGACAAACGAAAGAGGAATGAATATGGTGGCGATTATCGTGAGCACCTTCATGACTTCGTTCATTCGATTGCTCACCATCGACTGATAGAGAGCCATGAGATTGGAGCCCAGCTCGCGATAGGTCTCTATGAGATCGATGGCTCGAGCGGTGTGGTCGGCGCAATCGCGTAGATACACACGCGTGTTGTCGCTCAGCACTGGGAGAGGCTCTCGAATGAGCGTGTTGATGGCATCGCGCGTCGGCCATAGCGCACGGCGTAGTTCGAACAGTGAGCGGCTTAGGTGGTGAACCTCTCTGGCAGTGCCCGCTAGGGGACTCTGGCTGATCTCGTCCTCGATTTCATCCATACGCTATCCGAGCGTCTCGAGAACGGGGAAATAAGAGTCAACCACAGTGTCGATGATGGCGTAGGCGAGGTAATCGGGACCTTTCCCGTGCATGCGGGGGCCGATCTTTCGCAGCCGCTGGCGTATCGGTTCGAGAGCGTCATCAACTCGTTCTTGGAATGTGAGCACAAACCGGACTCCCAAGAACAAAGAAAACTGCTCGGTCTTCGAGATCATGCCATCGCCGGAGAGCATCCGTAGAACAACGAAAGTATGTTCGCCGTAGACCTCCACCTTGGGCCTCTGATGGACGTGGACCACGTCCTCGAGTGCCAGATGATGCAGTTCGAAGACCGTCGCGATGTTTCTGAGGACATTCAGATCGCCGAGGCCGGCAACGTTCACCCAAACCATGGGGTGTTCTTCGAGGTGAGAGGAGAGTTCACTCGGATCGTCAATGTCCGTCTCGACTACCGCGGTGGGACCGTATCCGAAGAGCTTGATTCTGGGGTGCGGTGACTCAGGATCGTGAATGGGCGACCCAGGAGGGCTTCCCGGAGGAGCACGATGCGCCTTCGGCTTCGCTCGTCGGACGGTCTTCCAACGCAGACTACCGTGTTCATTCGCACTAGCACACACCAATGAACAATTGGCATCCTCGACCAAATAATCAAGGCCTTCCATGGCCGAGTAATCCCCGCTATCTCGAAGCACGCGTCGCCACAACCCATGGCCGCACTCTCAGCACGCCGAAGGCGCAGGGTCGAATCGGGCGGCGAGGCGATCATTCTTGAACAGCTTAGTTCTTGACCTCGCGGATCATAATCAAGAGCATCTTGAAGCGTCTCAACGCACGGACCGCGTGTGGCACGTCAGCGGGCATCATCACTGTTTGCCCCGAACGAGCTGGTACCTTCACACCGCCGATGACCAACTCGGCCTCTCCGTCGAGAATCTGGACTACCGCGTCGAAGGGAGCGGTGTGCTCCGATAGTTCCTGCCCAGCATCGAAGGCGAAAAGCGTAAGCGTACCGCCGTTCCTCTTGACCAGCGTGCGGCTTACTATGGACCCGTCTTGATACGCGACTAGCCTCGGAAGTTCTACGGGCTCGGAATGTGGTAGTCCTCCAGAGGAATCTTGCTGTTTGATGGTCATTGCCGATGACCTCCTTTCTTTCGGTGGTTGTCGGTGCCGGAGATATGATGCATCTTCTCAATGGCGCACCAAACCTCACCCTTGAGCTGCTTGGTTTCCGTCTGATTGGCAATCCGGGGCGTCGCATGCCCAACGGCAAGTATGGCGCCCAGCACCACGACCTTCGCCGCATTCACGCTGACGTCCGTGGCTAACTCCCCACGGTCCGCTGCTTCTTGTAGGCACTGAGTGACGAACTGTTGCGACCGACGCTTCAGGCCCTTGACCCGTGCGGCCGCAATCTCTCCCGCTAGATGAGCGAGGTGATCCGACAACAAGATCTTGGAAATGTCAGGGTGGGCGACCATGACAAGAACGCGATGCTCGAAGAACTCTTTCAGCCGGGTCCAAGGGTCTTCGGCGGACGGTGGGAAGCCATCGAATAGTACCTCTTCCATGCGATCCAAGATCCCCTCCACGATGTCGTCCATGGTAGCGAAGTGACGAAAGATGCCGCCTGCCGTCATGCCTACCTCGTCCGCAATGAGTTGAGCGGTGAATCGCTTTGCCCCCTTGGACGCGATGATCTTCATCGACGCCTCGATGATCTCGGCCTTTCTGATTTCGGTGGGTTTGCGCTTCATTGTTTCTCCGGTCGTCTGTTGCAGTCTCAAGTTACGCAAATAAGCATTTACTTGCAAGTGGGGCCACGCTATATTCCCCTTGCCGGGACCATGAGGGTTCGGCATTGCGGCTGTCGTAATATGATTAAGAAGATCAAAGGCTCTCTATTGTGTTTGCTTCTGCTGCGGTGGATCTCGCCAGCATGGCGAGTGCCCTGCCTCGCGGCGCTTGGAGTGTTTGCCGGCCTAGCGTTGGTTACAGCCGAGGTTTCTAGGGCGCAGTCGTACCTGTATGACTCCCCGGAGACATGCGCCAACTGTCACGTCATGGGCACGGCCTATGGCACATGGCAACGTAGTTCCCACTCCCCCCACGCTACCTGTTCTGATTGCCACCTTCCTCAAGACACTGCATTCAATCACTACGTTCATAAAGCTCTTGATGGTTTTTGGCATTCCACGGTGTTCACCATGCGATGGGAACCTCAAGTTCTGCAACTGTCGGACAGGGGAGTATCCGCGGTACTGGGCAATTGCCAGCGTTGTCACGAGCACGAGATGCGCGAGGTGAGCGGGAACACTTGGCAGGAAGAGCAGCGCCGCTGTTCGGAATGCCATCGCGACGTGCCGCATGGACGAGTAAGCTCCTTGTCTACTGGTCCGCAGGAGACTCGTCCACTGCTTCCCCCGGTGCGCTCTCCCATACCTGTCCCTTTCACTCGACCCGAGTCTACACCCTGAAGGAAGAACGCTCATGCAGGAACAAACTTCAAAGGGCAAGCTTTCGGCACGTCCCTTTTTCGGTTGGGCTGTATTTGCCTCGACGATGCTTGCGGTATTGTTATTAGGAC
>SKWY01000208.1 GCA_007128675.1 Deltaproteobacteria bacterium
CCCCAAACCGGCGGGTGACATTAGCCGCCCGCGAGAGGCCAACTCGTCATGCTCGCGCTCGAAACTCAGGCAAGTCATTTCCCATGAGCCAAACTCCACCGCCTATGCGGACGGCCCTAATAGAGCCAGCTTCACGTCATAGAGACACCATGGAGCCAAGCTTCCATACTCTCACGGGCCTCCGCCCTCTTGGAGATGGCGGGGATCCCCTGAATCGCTTCGTGGCGGGATTCAATGAGCTTGTCTTCGACCTTTGGATGCCCCAGCCGCAGGGTTAGGCCCGTTCGTATGAGGGCCGGGTCTAGTCCTCTTCGACCTCCACCGTCACGTCCTGACACTCTGTCCAGCCGTGCCCCGACGCACAGATAGTGTAGGTCGTGGTCCGCCAGGGCACTACCTCCATCGAGCCTTCCAGATCGAGGGCACCGTAATCCAGATGCCAGTCGAAGGCCCATCCACGGTTCGAAAGGCCCCCTTCGAACTCGGTGTTATAGGAAAGCAAATAGCCCTCGAGCCCATCGTCATCCTCGTATCCAATCGTGACCTCGGCGCCATCGGCCTGGGACTGTTCCTCGGCAAGCATGCTCGAGTATCGGTACTCGAATGTGCCGTCCTCATGAAGGACGACCTGAAAGTTGAGATCCGCATGGTTATAGTCACGCTCGAAGAACTGGATACTGGACCATTGGATGATCATGTAGTCGCCATCGGGCGTCGAGAACAACTGGTAGTGGCCCTGGCCGGTACCTCGCAGGTGAAGATCGCCCCAGAAAGGCGCCATGACTGGGCTGCGCGCCGATGGGCTGGGAAGCTCGGTGTTGACCCAAGTTGAGATGGCGGCGGGCTCGAAGCTCAAGAACCCGTTCGTCATCATCCTCACCTCGGTCCGATCTACATCGTAATAGGGAAAGACGAAGCTACCAAATGGGATGTCGGCGTGACCGGAACCATCCGAAGAGAAGGAAACCTCTGTACCAGTCACTCGAATATCCTGAAAAGTCTGTGACGTTCGAGCTGGCTCCATGGCAACCTCGTCGGCGTTGCTGGTCGACCAGGCAAGTGTCACGCTCTCCCCAGCCGCAACGACTGGCTCGGAGGCATAGAACTCGTCTATCCTGGCCGCGTTGATGAAGACCGTGATGGTCTCCTCTCTGTGACGACCACACGGCCCCGTGACGCGAAGAACAACGTCCGTGGTCTGATGGAAGACGGTCGAGAAGGAGCCCAAATCCGGATCCGCGTCGCTGGGAAGGACGTTTGGGGAGGTGTCAATGAATAGCTCCACCGTCTCTGCCCCAACGCTGGCCCAATCGAATGTGACCCACTCGTTCACCTCGACCGACTGCTCATCCGCTTCGAAAGATAGGATCTCGAGGAGCGGGTAAACGCTTACCTGGAGTTCCCGCGTCACCTCGTGATGCTCCATGACGCTGGTCGCCTCGAGAACGAACCCGTACGTTCCAGCGGTTCTGCCCTCAACATGACATGAGCCCGTCTCCACAAGATCCGGGTCGACCTCCTGGCTACAGAGGACGAATCCCTCATCATCCAGAACATCCACACGAGTGGCCCTAATAACTTCGTAATGAATCTCGAAGTCTTCCCCTTCCTGCACTTCTTCGGGAGAGTACGTAACGGAGCGAAGCCTTGCAGGTTGATGAACGACCACGGTAACCGACCCCGAGTCAATGCCAAGGGAGCTCTCGGCCGTAAGCGTATAAGTCGTGCTATCCCTGGGAGCCACCTCGAGGCTTCCGCTTTCGGGGAGAGGAGGCTCCATGAAAACGAACCCGGTGTTGCTAAGGCCGCCAGGAACAGCCTCTCTGAAGGTCAGGCTCATTCCCTCCGAGCCATCGTGGCTTTCATATCCAATGCTGGCTCCCGCGCCGTCGACCCTTTCGCTCAAGCCCTCCATGCGCCCATAGTGAAACTCGAAACGGCCGTCGTCACGAAGAACCATCTGGATATTCACGGTCGACGGCTGCTCACCCCAGGAAGCCAGCTCGAAGTCCGACCACTGGATCCGCATGTACTGGCCGTCCTCGTCCGCCCCAAAGAAGTAGAAAGCATGAGGCTCGTCCTCGTCCTTGGCCCTAATATGATCCCAAAAAGCCGCCATCACGGCGCCAGTGGCGGTCCCAGGAAGCTCCCTGCTACCCCAACCGATATTGCTGGCGAATTGAAAACTAATGTGGCCGAAATAGCTCACTCTAACCATCGTCTCGTCTTCCCCGTAGTACGGAAAGGAGAAGCCTGGTGGGAAGGGAACATCCACAAAGCGACCGGAAAGGGGTGACATCCGAAATTCGATTTGCTCTCCGACATCGCTTATATCGACGTAACCGTCGCTGACCTGCCTGAAGGGGGGATGTAGCTCGATGTTCTCGGCGCGCTCGGTAACCCACTCGAGGGTGACTGTCTCGCCCGCGACTATCTCCATCGGCGAGGCAGTAAACGAAGCAACAAAGGGGCTATCAACCGCCACTCGCACGGAAGCAACCACCTCGAAGCCAAGCTCGTTTCTTGCGACGAGGCGATAGTAAGTCGTCCAAATGGGAAACACATTCCAGTCACCCGAGGCCACCATCCCTTCGTCATCTTCGTCGAGCAACGCCAAGGTTGGCGATCCATCCTCATCGAGTTCCCAGAGTGTCAAGGAGACTGCGTCTGCCGTCTGCCAAGACAGGGTCGATTCGGGCTGGATCGTTCCACCTTCCGTATCTATGGAGTTGGGCATCGCTTGGAAAAGAGTAATCTCTGGAGCGGCAACCACCCATGCCTCGATGGAGGAATGAGAGGCAGTCGTTCCTTGCGTTTGTGCCGTCAATGTGAAGACCCGCTCTCCTGTATCCTCTGCAATCACGACAGCGCTTCCCTGATTCGGATCGCGAGTGGAAATGTCGTAGACGTTGCCGAGATCATCGACGAGGGTAAGCTCCGGCGTGAACCCGGACATATCGTTCTCCACTACCCAGGAGACCTGCAGCGGTTCCCCGACGGTGAGCGACTCGCGGTCAGCCTGAAACGACGTGACGATTGGTCCGTCACTGACCAGCAGGTCCAGGCTTGCACTGTCGGTTCCCGCCCCGTTCACCACCTCGAGGGTGTACTCATAGGTTCCTAGCTCCTCTGGTGGTGAAACGACACACTCTCCCTGCGCTACAAGGGTCGGGGACTGCGCTTCGCAAACCTCGTCGCCATCGAGCGTTATGGACAGAGAGGTTCCTCCCTCGGCTTGCCACGAAAGAATCGCCTCGCCGCCCGGTGCCAGCGCCGTCATCGAGGTCGAGAACGAGACAATCTCTGGCCTACCAACCACGACCATGAGTTCTTCCGATGAAACGGAGCGGCCGAGCCTGTTGAAGGCATGGAGGACATAGGAGGAGTCCGCATTGACCGTGTCCGTGGCCGAACCCGTCGTCAGGTCGTCGGGCACACCAAGATCCGTTCCATTCTTGTCGAGACGAATCGAATGAGCATCCGAGGTCTGCCAAGACAGCTCCACGGTTTCTCCCGCACCGACTCGCAGCGGCATTGCCGCCAGGCTGCCAATC
>SKWY01000309.1 GCA_007128675.1 Deltaproteobacteria bacterium
GGCTGCCAAGGCAAACAGCGCCAAACGCCTCGAGGCGACCAGACGGATCGTCTCGAGGCGGACTGCCTGCTCATCCCGATTGGATCGACTCCGTTAGAGCCTCACGCAGAATCTTGGTGTCGCCAAGAACGACGAGTCTACCTTGAAAATGGCGGGAGAGCCCCTTTCGAAGCCTCGAGAAAGCCTTCTTCATCTCCTCGGGCGCTTCTGGTTCACCGGGAACGGCACACGGGGCCGCCGCCGAACTCGCGTCCGCCAAAGTACGACCGGCAAGGCTCGCGAGTTCCTCGATGGAGTCCATGGTAAGCGCATCGGGTTTGCCGATGCCCACGCCGACGAGACGGTCCACGGGCACCCTGCCATGAGATGGCATCAACAGCTTCTCCCCCTTCTCGCCGGAGAGCCATCCTCTGACGAGATAGCGCGACAGACGGCCGGTCAGTCTCCAATCCACGAGACCAGCAAGCCCAACGAGCGGACCATCGTCCTCGGGCAAGAATAGCAAAAGAGTGTCGGAGTCGAGTTGGTCGAGATGCTCGAGATCCCGTTGAACGATGGAAACCTCCACGTCAGCCCTCTTGCTCTGTCGGACGTATGCTCGACGCTATCTTGTCTAGAAGCCCGTTGATGAAAGCGCCCGATTCCTCCGTACCGAAGCGCTTGGCCACCTCTATTGCCTCGTTCAGAACGACCTTTCGTGGCACATCTGGCCGATGCAAGAGTTCGTAGACCGCCATACGAAGCACGTTTCTGTCAACCCTGGCCATCCTATCGAGCCGCCAGTTGGCGCTATGCTCCTTGATGAACTCATCGATGAGCCGAAGGTGTTCGATTACCCCGCACACCAACACCCTTGCGTACTGAAGAGCCGATTCGTCCACCGGCTCTCCGTCGTCATGGAGAAGCTCCGCCAAGGCTTCTTCAGGAGCCGTTCCCACCGCGTCTATCTGATAGAGAGCCTGTAGCGCCTTCTCACGTGCTTGCCTTCTCCTGCCCACTTGGACTCGGTCCTCTCTCTTGCTCGTTAGGAGCCAACGGCTCCACTTTCATGGCCTAGGAGGGCCCCATCGCCTTCTCGGACATACCCGCGATGGACCGATAGAGATCGGTCATCTCGAGAGCGGATGTCGCCGCACTGGCGCCCAGATTACCCGCCTTGGTTCCGCTTCTCTCAATTGCCTGCTCGATGGTGTCACAGGTGAGAAGTCCAAAGGCCACTGGGACCTCGCTTTCCATGGAGAGTGCCGCCAGACCCTTGGTCGCCTCGGCGCAAACGTACTCGAAATGAGGTGTACCGCCACGAATGACTGCTCCCAAGGCAACAACGGCATCGGCCACGCCGGTATCCAGCAGCCTTGACGTAACGGGGGGCAGCTCCCAGGCTCCCGGACAACGAACAATCGTGATGTCCTCATCGGTCACGCCATGACGAACCAGAACGTCCATGGCACCCGTGATTAGGTGATCCACGACAAAGGAGTTGAACCTGCTGGCAACGATTGCGATCTTGAGCCCAGCGCCATCGAACCTGCCTTCTATGCGACGTGGCATTTGAACAATACCTTTCTCTGTACTTGTTGGCCCTTATCCGCGGCTCACCGTTACTTCTCGCCACTAGCAAGCCTCGAGATGTAAGTCACCCGGGCCTTATCTTCCGAATCGAGCGCCGGGCCCGATTCCCCAGTCAAGGAGACCTGCTCCACCATCTCCATGCCGAACCCTTCTATACCAACGATTCGGGCCGGGGCATCTGACATCAAGCGTAGGCGCCGGACGCCGAGATCACTCAATACCTGCGCGCCGATACCATACTCTCGCAGATCCGGCCTGACAACTCTCTCCCCGCTCTCATTCGAGTAACGACCACCGGTTTCTTGCCCGGAAAGCTTCTGTAATACGGCTTCCGAGAACCCTTCGGAAGGACGACGCAGGTAGACGACGACACCTTGGTCCTCGGCCGCGATTCGAGTGAGTGCGCGATAAAAGCTCGAATCGGATCCATCGCGACCGGCGGCGCCTATCAAGTCGACCAAGATGTCCTGATTCTGCACCCGAACAAGGACAGGGTCCTTTGCATCCCAGCTGCCCCTGACGAAGGCCAAATGCACCTCATCGTCGACCTCGCTTCTGTAGGCCATTACCCGAAACACACCCAAACCGCCAAGACGAAGGTCGGTCTCGGCCACCCTTTGAATCAATCTCTCTCGCCGCATCCTGAAGTTCACGATGTCGGCGACCGTGCACATATGCATCCCGTGCTTCTCGGCGAAGACTTCGAGATCGGGGCGTCGCGCCATCGTCCCATCATCGTTCATGATCTCGCAGATCACACCCGCCGGCTTCAATCCAGCCAGCCTGGCCAAATCGACGCTCCCCTCCGTCTGCCCCGTTCTGACGAGCACCCCTCCGCTTCGAGCACGCAAGGGAAACACATGCCCAGGACGCACCAGGTCACCGGGCACGGCGCCGTCAGCGATGGCCACCTGAATCGTTCGAGCGCGATCTTGGGCGCTGATGCCCGTCGAAACGCCGGTCGCAGCCTCGATAGACACGGTGAAGGCGGTACAAAGAGGGGAGGTATTCTGCCCCACCATGCAATGGAGATCGAGCTGATCACAACGCTCGGGCGTCAGCGTCAAGCAGATGAGGCCGCGTCCATGGCGAGCCATGAAGTTTATGGCCTCTGGCGTCACCTTCTCGGCGGCCAGGCAAAGGTCGCCCTCGTTCTCCCGATCCTCGTCATCGACGAGGATCACCATTCGACCCGCGCGAACCTCCTCTATCGCCTTTTCCACACGCTCAATAGACATGTTGGGCCTACAAATAGCCGCTGCGAGCCAAGAACTCCAGATCCAAAGCAGAAGACGTCGTCGAATCCGGCTGCAGCCGTCCCACCAACCTCGCCAAATGCCTTGCTATGATGTCCGCCTCGAGGTTGACCTCATCACCTCTATCAAGCGAGCCCAGCGTCGTCCGGTCGAGCGTCTCGGGAACCAGAGTAACCCTGAAGGAGTCTTGCTGGATCTCGTTCACGGTTAGAGACACTCCTTCGACTGCTATGGAGCCTTTCTCACAAACTAAGGCACAAAGCCTGCTTGGCAGACTGATCACGAGGTTCAGCACTCCGTTACGAGACTGTCTTTCTAGAACCTTTCCAACATCGTCCACATGACCAAGCACCAAGTGGCCCCCAAGGCGATCACCCAGCCGAAGAGCACGCTCCAGATTTACACGCCGTCCTGGGCGCCAACTGGATACCGTCGTTCGCTCCACGGTCTCGAGCCCAACGTCGAAAGAGACAGCCCCACCAGCCACCCCCACTACTGTAAGGCACGGACCGGATACGGCGATCGATTCCCCATGCTCCAAAGCCCCCACATCCATGGAGTCGGGTCTAATCGAGAGCCTGATTGGCCCTCCCCGCTCAACACTGGACGTCACGATGCCTAGATCTTGAATCAGACCGGTGAACATGTCGTCTGGCAGTATAGCCCGCAAAAAGGCGCCTTGCCCAAAGAGATGGCGTTCTTTTCGTTCAAAAAAAGTCTCCTATCTTTCCGGGGTTGGAAGTCGAGAGTCACTACGAACTGGTCAGGAGAGCCAACTAACGCTAGGATGGTACCGATGAGCCGGCGCTTTTCTGCCATAGTTTTGAGCCTCTTCCTAGCGGTGTCCACGGCATGTGGTCTAACCGAGAACGAGGCGGTAGGTCTTGCCGACCCAGTGTTCCCAAGCTGCCCAAGCCGTTCGTACCTGTCCTTCGAAGAGGCCGTGGAGCGCTCGGAGCTGGTGGTCCACGCCAGGCCAACCGATTCTTTCTTCGTGGATCATTGTCACCGCGCCTTTCTTTTGGAAGTGAAATCCCTCTGGCAAGGAGACCTTCCGGAGCCGGTCCTGGCGATCGTTCGGATCGAACCCCACCATCATGTCAGGCAGTGGGTTGATCTGGGTCTCGGAGAGAGCGCGATTTTCCTACTCGAGCAGGATCCCGAGGTCCCCGAGACGTTCAGGCCCGTAGGCAGTGGCGGCGTTATTCCAGTCGACAGGGGCATGGCCTACCTATGTGACGACCCATATGGGCTTGGCTGCGAGGAGGAGCTTGTCGACATACGAGACCTGGAGAACCTCTTCGATGTCACGGCCTTTGATCGTGAGGACGCTCAAGAGTCCTTCTCCGAGTATGCGATCGACGATGCCGAGGATCTGACCGATGCCTTAACAGAAGATGTCTCGGATGACTCGGCCATCCAAATCGATCCGGACGAAGATGATCTCCATGATGACCTTCGCTTGATCGAGCACGATGGCTAGTAGCCCCGCGCTACGATCCGTCACTTCGACCTAGCGCGCGAGTCCTGACAAGGACATCATCTCCAACCGTCTCGACACTCGGCCTTTCGAGTGCGATGGCCTCGAAGATCTTGTTGCAAGC
The DNA here is from genome assembly GCA_007128675.1 of Deltaproteobacteria bacterium. Taxonomy (GTDB): domain Bacteria; phylum Myxococcota; class Myxococcia; order SLRQ01; family SLRQ01; genus SKWY01. Next base: position 4,433 of record SKWY01000309.1, read on the forward strand.
GGTGTCGGCCGGCATCGACGCCCAAGACGGCCCAGCGCCCAGGATCCTTGGAGCCATGAAGAGACGAACCTCATCGAACAAACCGGACGCCAGAAAGGCGCCGTGAACGTCTCCCCCACCCTCCACGAGCAGGGAGACGATCTCTCTGTCCGCCAGCTCGTTCAATAGCCTCGCAATGTCCACTCTTCCACCGGATGCCGGCATCAATACGGGCTCTACTGTGGTCCCAAGGCTTTCGCTGCGCGCCAAAGAGGCCTCTTGCGTCCTTTCCCTCCGCCCTTCATCAAGGGGAGCCGAACCGCGATGAGCAAATGCTTCCAGGCGGCTCGAGTCGACACCCAGAGGGGCCACGAGCCAAGTCGGCGCCTTGGACTCTTGTCTGTAGACTCTAGATGCGGGATCAGTCGAGAAGCTCCCGTCCAAAACGATCCGGACGGGATCTCGCCCACCACCACCGGATAGTCGAGTCGTGAGTGATGGATTGTCGGCCTTCACCGTGCCGGCTCCGACGAGCACGGCATCGAACCTATCTCGCCATCCGTGGACGCGAGCTCTGGCCGGCTCACCCGTTATCCACCGAGAGTCCCCGGACCGGGTGGCAATCCTCCCATCCATGGTAATCGCCGCCTTCAGCACGACGAACGGCCGTCTCTTCTCGACCCAGGTAAAGAATGGACGAGCAAGGTTCTCACAGGCCTGTCCCCGAACGCCCACCTCCACCTCGAGGCCCGCTTCCTCTAGAGTCTCGACCCCCTGACCACAAACTCGAGGGTTCCTGTCGCGACAACCGATGACGACACGGTTGATGCCCGCATCGATGATCGCGGCTGTGCACGGTCCGGTTCGACCATGATGACAACAAGGCTCCAAGGTCGTGTATAGCGTCACGCCACGAAGGTTCTCCTCCGCCCTACGCATCGCCACGATCTCGGCATGGGGGCCGCCGGCTGGTTTGGTCTGGCCCACCGCAAGGACTCGATCGTCACGTACTAGAACCGCTCCCACCGGCGGGTTCGGTGAGGTACGCCCAATAGTCTGCCTGGCCTGCTCGAGGGCCAGATCCATGAACCTGCTATCCTTCACGTCGGATCATCCAGGGCTTGTGAGAGCTTTCCAAAGCCCAGAAGAGGATCACTCGATTTCCTCCCCACCGCAATGCGCCTCCATACTCCTTATCTCTTGCATGAACTCCTCAACGTCGGAAAAGGAGCGATAGACCGAAGCAAAACGAATATAGGCCACGGAGTCGATGTCTCTCAAACGACTCATGACCAGATCGCCAAGCTCTCGACTCTCTACCTCCTTCTCGCCCTTCTCCGAAATGCCTCGCTCCACTTCGTCGGCCACGGCATCGATCTGTGCCGCGGCGACCGTTCGCTTCTGGCAGGCACGCTTGATACCGGCAACGAGCTTCTGCCTTTCGAACTGCTCCCTCCGGCCGTCCTTTTTCACGACCATGGGCACCAACTCCTCAATCCGCTCGTATGTAGTGAAACGTCGCCGGCAGACATCACATGCCCTCCGGCGACGGATCACGGTCTGCTCGCGAGACAGCCGAGAATCGACAACCCGATTTTCTGGAGCAGTGCAAAAGGGGCACCTCACGCGAAACTCCCCTTCAAATAGCGCACGAAATGACTCTGACCATCGAGCACATACATGGCGTAGCCGCTAGTTATCGAGCCTATGCGCGTAAAGCGGGAATCTCATACAAAGCGCTCGAACCTCTTCCCGCACCTTACGCTTGAGCTGCTCGTCATCGGGCCTATCCAAGACCTCGATGATCAGGTTGCCGACAATCTTCATCTCTTCGGGGCCCATGCCCCGAGTCGTCATCGCCGGGGTACCGATACGAAGCCCAGAGGTAACCATGGGCTTCTCGGGATCACCGGGAATCATGTTCTTGTTCGTCGTGATTCCAGCCTCCTCCAGGGAGGCCTCCGCCGCCTTGCCGGTCAGCTTCTTGGGGCGCACATCGACGAGGATCAGATGGTTATCCGTTCCTCCCGAAACCAGCCGCAGCCCGCCCTCTCCTAGAGTCGCGGCCAGCGCCTTGGCGTTTTCAACGATTGATCTTTGATAGGCCTTGAACTCTGGTTCCAGCGCCTCCTTGAACGAGACCGCCTTGGCCGCAATCACATGCATGAGTGGACCGCCCTGCATTCCGGGAAACACTCTCGAGTTGACGACCTTCGCTTTCTCCTCACGGCTCATGATTAGTCCGCCACGCGGACCACGCAACGTCTTATGAGTCGTCGTGGTGCAGATATCAGCATGAGGGATGGGCGAAGGATGCACGCCCGCCGCGACCAAGCCCGCGATATGAGCCATATCCACTACCAGGGCTGCCTGGCAGGCATCGGCTGCTTCTCGGAACTTCGTGAAGTCGATCGTCCTTGCATAGGCGGACGCCCCCGCGACGATCACCTTCGGCTTGTGCTCCTCGGCCAAGGAGCGAAGCTTGTCGTAATCGATATGCTCGTCCTCGCCCAACCCGTATGGAATCACATCATAGAGTCGCCCGGAGAAGTTCACACCAGAGCCATGAGTCAGGTGACCACCATGAGCGAGATCCATGGCGAGCATCTTGTCGCCCGGCTGGAGGAGCGCAAAGTAGGCCGCCATGTTGGCCTGTGCCCCGGAGTGCGGCTGCACGTTGGCGGCGTCCGCGCCAAAGAGCTGTCTTGCCCTTTGGATGGCTAGCTCCTCTACGTCGTCGACATACTCGCAGCCACCGTAGTAGCGCCTTCGGGGAAGGCCTTCGGCATACTTGTTGGTCATCACGGAGCCAAGGGCCTCTAGGACTGCCTCCGAGACGAAGTTCTCCGAAGCGATCAGCTCGAGCCCGTCCTCTTGACGTCTAGTCTCGGCCTCGATGGCACGCGCGACCTCGGGATCGAAATCGGAAAGTCTTTGCTTGATATGAAGGGCCACGATCAATCCTCCTGTTTTTCTAGCGCCCTGATCTTATCGACTCGGCGCTGGTGGCGCCCGCCCTCGAAGCTCGTATCCAGCCAGGCATCGAGAATATCCTCGACCAACCCGGGACCTGTCACACGCTCTCCGAGACACAGGACATTTGCATCATTGTGAAGGCGAGCCATTCTGGCTTCGTACCCGCTACGGCATACGGCGGCGCGTATGCCAGGGATCTTGTTGGCGGCGATAGACACTCCTATTCCAGTGCCGCATACCAATACTCCCGCATCAGCCTCGCCACGAGCCACAACCCGAGCCGCTACCTCGGCTACATCCGGGTAGTCTACCGGCTCCCCAGCATGAGTACCGAGATCATCCACATCAATCTTTCTGCTGCAAAGACGCCTGGCAGCCACCTCCTTCAAGGCGAGGCCCGCATGGTCACTGGCAAGAACGTATCGCATTCGATCTCCTCGAAATCAGCCGTTCCTCGGCGGTCGAGCCCTGGAGAATATGGGTAAACACAGAGAACAACCAGCCCGTTCGTGCCAAGACTCGAAATCCTCGCCCCTGACTGGACACAAGCCGCCACCTGAGTAGCTACTTCTGTGCCGGGGCATCTCGATAAGACACAGAATCGAACCCTTGTCTCGGGGCCCAAGGGAACCCGAGATTGGGGCCTGATTCACCACATGCCTCGCCTCGTCATGTGACGCGATCGAGACAGCACTCCCGATCGGGCGTCTCGCAGTCGATGGTCAAAGGCCAGAGCCCATGAGCTAAACACAGCGCCGAGAAAAATGCTTCCATGGCGCCGGCCCACCCGGGAGGCGGCCTGTCCCCATCTCAATCCAGCCTCTTGTGTGCCGAGAGATTGAGAACGTCAATGAGCCCACATGACGGCGTCAACCGTTGGAGAATCCAAGTCAGTCAGTATGCGCCCACGAGCACAAGCCATCGACAATCCGATGCAGCCCGTCCACAGAGCCGGTCACTAGCCCTTCTGATCGTTTACGTAATCGAGAGCATCTTGCACCGTCTTGATATTCTCTGCTTCCTCGTCGGGAATCTCGATCTCGAACTCCTCTTCCAGAGCCATTACCAGCTCGACAATGTCCAAGCTGTCGGCCCCCAGGTCCTCGATAAAGGAGGACTCCGACCTCACCTGGTCTTCCGAAATACCGAGCTGCTCGGCGATGATCGCCCGAACCTTGTTGTCGACCTGCATGAGGATTACCCTTTCCTGGGCGGAAGGCTCTCCCGCCAAAACACTTTCGATGATTGTGGTTCAAAAGATTGGAACTGCCACCTGGGTTCTTTCGAGGTGAACCCAAGTCTCTATTCCAGGATCGGTCTTATTGGCGATCGCCTTCTTATAGCGTTAGCCGACTCGACATGGAAGACGAGCCTCGAAAATTCCCTTACATATGTATTCCGCCGTTTACGTCCAGAACATGGCCCGTGATGTAGCTTGATTCATCAGATGCGAGAAAAGCGATGGCGTTGGCGACCTCTCTCGGCCCTCCTGCCCGGCCGAGTGGCACTAGGGAGAGAGCGTCGGCACGCTTCTCCTTGGAGACAAGGCTCGTCATGTCCGTCTCGATCAGGCCCGGCGAAACGGCGTTGACGCGAACGCTCTTCTTGCCCAACTCACGAGCGAGCGAGCGAGTAAGCGAGATGACTCCTCCCTTTGCCGCCGAGTAAGCAGCCTGTCCCGCATTACCCGATTGCGCGACCACGGAAGCCACATTCACGATCGCGCCGGAGCGCTGTCTTATCATGGGCCTGCTAGCTGCGCGGCAAAGGTAGAGCACCGAGGACAGGTTGACCGCAAGACAGCGCTGCCAATCCGCATCCGATACGCGCATGACAAGAGCATCCAGAGTCATTCCGGCGTTGTTGATGAGGATATGGAGCCCCTTGTGCTGCTCGACAATCAAGCTCACGGCGTTCTTGCAGGCCTTCGGGTCGGCAACATCGAACCGAATCAAGTGGGCAGCGCCTCCCGCGGCTTTCACTTCGTCCAAGGCCGCCTCGGCCGCCGCATCGTCTCTGGAGTAGCCTATGACTACCTGGGCCCCCATGCCGGCGAGACGAACGGCCGTCGCACGGCCGATACCGCGAGAACCCCCCGTAATTAGCGCCACTTTCCCGCAAAGATCGGTCGCCATCTCGTCATGCCGCCTTCCGCAGCACCCCGGCTACTCTGTCTAAATCCGAGGGGCTGGAAACATGGTGGCATGTAATAGACTCATCGATCCCCCGAATCAGCTTGCACAGGACCTTCCCTGGCCCCATCTCGACGACGTCGGTCACGCCCGACGAGACGAGGGTTCGAACCACCTGCACCCAGCGAACAGGAGAGGCAACCTGGTCGACGAGCAAAGAGCGCACTCTCTCTGGATCATCGACAGGTTCAGCATCAACATTGCTGACCAGCGGAGGTACGGGGCGCCCAATGTTCACGTCTCGCAATACCTCTCGCAGACGGGGCTTCACAGAGTCCATGAGTTCGCAATGGAAAGGAGCGCTGACGGGCAGAGGGATCACCCTCCTGGCGCCTGCCTCCATCAACCGAGACGTCGCTAGCTCCAAGGCGACACGATGCCCGGAGACCACCGTCTGGCTAGGGCTGTTGAAGTTGGCTGCGGCCACCAGCCCCGCTCCCTCTCGAGAAACATTGGAGCAAACCTCTTTCACGCGGTCGCTGGCGAGCCCTACCACCGCGGCCATGCCGCCAATTCCTTCGGGCACGGCATCCTGCATGAATGCCCCTCTTTGGCGCACTACCCGCACCGCATCACCAAGCTCGATGGCACCAGCAGCCACCAACGCCGAATACTCTCCTAGTGACTGACCAGCGACGAGATGAGGACGCAGCTCCGGTGCAATATGAACCAGGGCCGCGTGGATTGCGATGCTGACAGTGAGCACCGCCGGCTGGGTATTGACCGTGCGCGACAGCTCCTCCTTGGATCCCCGCAGCAACAGCTCCCGAAGGTCGACCTCTCCGGCCACAGCCTCGTGCGCGATATCAATGACCGCCCGAGCCTCCTTGCAGGCCTCGTAGAGCCCCATCCCCATCCCCGCCGTCTGGGAACCTTGACCTGGAAATACGAACGCGACCCTGTTCATCGCTCCTCCCGCGCCCTGACAGCAGCGTGCCTTCTCGCCGCGACGAGGCGTATGAACTTCCTTGGCTCAAAGAACTCGCGCAAAACGGCTTGCTCGAGCATGCCCGCGGGCCTTCCCTGCCTCGAAACAGGCGCTGGCGAGCGGGACGGCTCCATATCCCAAGAAGAGATCGACCAAACGCCCCACGAGGCTCGCCGTCATGACGCGCCCAGCCCCGCCAAGGTGGCCTTAGGATTTGCCGAGCGAGCTATGAGGCGGTCTAATCCTCATCCTCCGCGAAGACCTTACGGCCACGATAGTGACCACAGCTGCCACATACCCTATGGGGCAGAACCGGCTCGTTGCACCGGGGACAAAAGGAAACATTGGGCGCCTTGACGGCGGAATGCGCCCGACGCAGGCGCTGCTTCATCTTCGATGTTCTTTTCTTGGGAACAGGCACAATTGCCTCCGCTCGGCGGCGCGTTCATCCGCCATCGGTTAAGGTAGCTTAATCTTGGTGAGAGCGTCCCAGCGAGGATCGACACTGAAGCGGTCGCACTCACACTCATTCGAGTTCAAATCAATGCCACACGATTGACAAAGACCCTTACATTCTTGGTCGCACAAAGGATAATCGGGCAGCGCCAGGAAGAGCTGCTCACGAAGGATTGGCCACATGTCGATGGTGTCGCCATCATAGTATTCGCGATCGGCCGAATCGAGGGTGAAAGAGCCCTCGCTATCGACTTCCTCTCCAATCTCTTGGCCACTGCTGTCTTGTTCCGGGCGGCTGCCGGCCCTCATGGGAACGAGGTCCATGCGAAAAGAAACTGGGAGTCCGACTTCTATTGGCCCCAGACATCGTCTGCAAGCAACCTCGAGGCTGGTCCGCAGATCTCCCTCGACGATTATCCGCTCGCCCGCCTTCGTAAGACGCACGTCGACCCCAACAGACGCAAGCGCCCGGCATCCGGTGTTCGCATCGGTCAACGTCGCGTCGAGCCGGGACTGCTGTACAGGTGTATCGAAGCAGAGCCCCTCGGACGTGATATCGTCAATTCTGATGTTCATTTGAGGCAAATTAAGCCCAGGAAAATCAGGGAGTATAGGTGAGGCTGCCACCCTGTCAAGACGCAGCGCTCCTGATGGGCGCGGTTCCACGGAATCGGGGCGCCAATGTGATCCCTCGCAGTCCAGAAGCCCAACGTAATCCACGCCCCAAGGCCCTAACCTGGGGTCTTTCGTGACGGCCGAGACCCTGCATGTTCGCCGATCTTCCCGGTTCTCGTTACATCTGAAGCTCGACCCGAACCATTCGAGCCTCGATCTGATCGCGGAGTTTTCTTTCGAGAACCAGGGTCACATCGGTGCCCACGGGGCCCCTGACCGCGGATAAGGTCCCGTGGAGACCTAGCCTTTCAACGGGCACGCCATCCACCGCCACTATTCGATCCCCCGATCGCAAACCCGCCAGAAACGCGGGGCCGCCCACAAAAACTTCGCCAACCCGAACCGCCCCGTCGGGTTCACCGACTAGCGTCATACCTACGCCGCCAAAAGCCTGAGGAGACACACTCGCCCCTCGCCTTCGAGGCCGAAGGCGAATCTCCACTGGTCCCGCTACTCGGTCCGCCTCGACGAGGACGGGGCCACCGGCGGCGGCACCCCAGTCGGGGTGCCACGAGTAGACCCGTGTTTCCTCTCCAGCCAAAACGTCATCCAGTACGAAGGCCCCCGCCTCATCGGTCTTGACCGCACCCGCATGTGTCCCCGACCAGCGGCTTAGTCCCCGCAAATTCAAGGGATCCACGGCAACACGCGCGCTGGCCACTGGCTTACCATCGGGCCCCAAGACCCTGCCTCTTATGCTCCCCGCAGCGGAAACTCGGAGGCCAACCGGGCCGGCCTCATCGTTGGGCCAAACGCGTACCGTGGCCTCCTCGCCCGCAGCGCTTCCGGGACCAAAGGCCTGCAGCCGATACCCGCCTGGCGGGAGATCGAAGAAAGCGAAATCTCCTCCTTCGGAGGCAAAGCGCTGCTTTCTCCATACGACCGACCCCGGGCCACCATCCATGGACGAGATCGTAACAGTAAAGTCGGTCATGGGGCGACCCGATTGATCGGTCACGTAGCCCGTAATGCCACCAGGCGCCCTCAAGACGAGGCGCACCTCATCGCCGGCCCTCACGCCCTCCTTCTCGGCTCTCGCCGATTCGGCTTCTGCTCGAAGAGTAAGCCTGACGTCGGCTGGAACGTACATGTGGAACTTGCCATCTCCCTCGACCGTGGACTGGGCCAACACAGCACCGGAATGATCCAAAGCAACCAGTAGAGCCCCGGGACATGGCCGATCCCTATCGTCCGTCACGACTCCCGAAACGACTCCATCGTTGGAAAGAGCGATCGTCAGATGACGACGGACGCCGGCTTCCACCTTTACCGATAGCCGAGCAGCCCC
>SKWY01000468.1 GCA_007128675.1 Deltaproteobacteria bacterium
GTTGTTCCGCTCTACTTCGCCGCCGAACGTCCCGTGGTAGAGCGAGAGGGTCGCTTCGTGATGGTTGACGATGAACGAATGCGGCTCCGCGCCGGTGAGGTGCCGCTGATTCGTCGGGTTCGTTTCCGCACCCTTGGTTGTTACCCCCTGTCGGGAGCGGTGGAGTCGGACGCCACTACGTTGCCAGAGGTTATCCGAGAGATGCTTCTGACGCGTCATTCGGAGCGTCAGGGCAGGCTGATAGACCATGACGAGGAAGGCTCTATGGAGACGAAGAAGCGTGAGGGCTACTTCTGATGCATGCGGCACAAGCCTTGAATGAACCCTTGTCCGATATCGAGGACTTCCTTGCTCGCCATGAGCAGAAGGAGCTGGTGCGCTTTGTTACCGTAGGATCCGTCGACGATGGCAAATCCACTCTAATAGGCAGGTTACTGCATGATACCGCGGGTCTATACGAGGATCAGGTAGCGGCTGTTCGAGAGGTCAGCGCCAAGGGAGAGATCGATTTTTCTCTGTTCACCGACGGGCTCAAGGCCGAGCGAGAGCAGAGAATTACGATCGACGTCGCTTATCGCTATTTTTCCACGGATAGGCGCAAGTTCATCATCGCCGATACGCCGGGTCACGTTCAGTACACGAGGAATATGGCCACGGGGGCCTCCACGGCCGACCTTGCCGTCATTCTTCTCGATGCGCGCCTGGGGGTTTTGGCTCAGAGCCGCCGTCATGCCTATATCGCCTCCTTGCTTGGGATTCCCAGGCTCCTGGTCGCGGTCAACAAGATGGATCTGGTCGATTTTGACGCCAAGGTCTTTTTTGGACACAAAGAGCAGTTTGGGGCTTTTCTCGACAAGCTGGGCTTCGAAGGGACTTTTTTCGTTCCAATCAGTGCGAAGAAGGGAGACAACGTCGTCGTTCCGAGCAAGGTCATGCCCTGGCACGATGGCGGTACCGTGCTCGATCACCTCGAGGAGGTCCCGATCACGAAGGACCGTTCGAGCGAGCCATTCAGAATGCCTGTCCAATGTGTCTTGCGACCCGATCTGAACTACCGGGGGTTCGATGGGCAGATAGCATCCGGCATGGTGCGGCCGGGTGATCGAGTCATGGTGCTCCCCTCGGGCAGGGAGACGACGGTGAAGGCGGTCGATAGCTTCGAAGGAGAACTCGATCGAGCTTTCGCTCCCCTGTCGGTGGCCCTTCGTTTGGAGGATCACCTGGACTTGAGCCGCGGAGAGATGATTGTCGATGCCGAGGCTCCGCCCAGGGTTGCCCACAGGTTCGAGGCCATGCTCGTCTGGATGAGTGAGGCGGCCTTCGATCCCAGGAGAGCGCTTCTGCTCAAGCATACCTCTCGCGTGGTGCCGGCGAGAGTCGAGAGCATTCTTTCGATGACCGATCTCGAGACTCTCTCTCCGACACGGAGCAGGGGCCTCATGCTGAACGACATTGCGCGAGTTTCGCTGCTCTGCAGCCAACCCATTTTCTGCGATGCTTACAAGGACAACCGGTTGACCGGGGCTTTCGTTTTGATTGACTCCCTCTCCAACGACACGGTCGCCGCCGGAATGGTGGCCGAGATCAAGACGATGGTGGAGATCGAGGAAACCGGTGGGTCGGGGCCGGTGACGCAGGTGGAAAGACATGCGCGTTTGGGCCAGCGAGGGGCCGTTGTTTGGATCGGAGCGAGCAAACCGGAGAAACTCGCTCTCACCGTGGAGCGTAGGCTCTTCGATCGAGGGCGAGTATCCATTGTCGTGGAGCCATCGGCTCTATCGACTGAAACGCTATTCGAGGTGGTCGTGCGTAGCGTGAAAGCAGGCCTAGTCGTCCTGATCGCCGGCGAAAAGATGGATGTAGCTGAAGAGATCGACGATGCGCTCGGAGGCAATCGTACGCTGGATGCCGGAAAGCTCGAAGCCTCCGAAATCGTCGGCCAGTTGGAGTCCGGCGGCTATCTTTCCGTGGCAACGCCCCGGGTCTTGTAGCAAGCCTATCTCGGCAGTTCCTTGTTGATTCGAACCGCGCACCAGTCATGCCCGCACATCGAGCAGTAACCTTCGTGCTCGGGCATGTCCTCCTCATGCATCTTGCGCGCGGTCTCCTCATCGAATGAGAGCTCGAAGTGCTTATCCCATTCCAGATCCGCTCTCGCACGAGTAATCTCGTCGTCTCGATCGCGGCTGGCGGGGATCCCCAGTGCGACGTCCGCGGCGTGAGCCGCGATCTTGTAGGCTATGCATCCCTGCTTGACATCCTCTCGTTTAGGTAATCCAAGATGCTCCTTGGGGGTGACGTAGCAGAGCATCGAGGCCCCATGAAAGGCCGCCGCCGTCGCGCCAATGGCGCTGGTGATGTGATCGTAGCCGGGAAACACGTCGGTGACGATGGGGCCGAGAACATAGAAGGGAGCGCCGTGACAAAGCCTGCGCTCGAGCTTCATGTTCACCTCGATTTGATCGAAGGGCACATGGCCTGGTCCCTCGACCATGACTTGGCATCCATTCGACCATGAGCGTTCGGTCAGCTCGCCCAGGACGGATAGCTCCAGAAGCTGCGCGGTATCCGTGGCATCCGCAAGGCCCCCCGGCCTGAGGCCGTCACCAAGGCTGAAGCTCACGTCGTACTGACGCATCAGGGCACAGATCTCATCGAACATTTCGTAGAACGGGTTCTCCTTGCGGTGGTGTGTCATCCACTTCGCTATGAGCGAGCCGCCGCGACTAACGATCCCGATGAGCCTCTCCTTTACATGCTCGAGGTGGGATCGCAGCAGGCCGGCATGAATGGTAAAGAAGTCGACTCCCTGGCGCGCCTGCTTCTCCAGCTCGGCCAGTATTACTTCGTATGTGAGATCCTCGATCTTGCGTCCGATGATCATGGAGTAGATGGGAACGGTGCCGACCGGGACTCGTGAGGCTCTTATCAAGGCCTGCCGGCAGGCATCGACGTCGCCCCCGGTGGAGAGATCCATCGCTGTATCCGCACCCCATTTTAGGGCCCACTCCAGCTTGCAGATCTCCTCATCGGTGCTCGAGGAGATGGGAGAAGTTCCGATGTTGGCGTTGATCTTGGTTCTCGAGGCTCGGCCGATACCGACCGGCTCCAGGCCATGGGATAGGTGGATCTTGTTTGCCGGTATGATGAGACGGCCGGAGGCGATCTCGTCTCTGACTTGCTCGGGGGAAAGGTGGCCTTCGTTTCGGGCTACCACCTCCATCTCGGGGGTTATTTTTCCGAGGCGAGCGTGGTCGAGCTGCGTCGTGGCGACTATTGCCGCCTGCCCGGACTCTTGCTCATTTGGCATGAAGTCCCAGGCCGTCTTCTCGGAGGGGGCTGGCATGCCGGGTGTATCCGGTGAGGAGAAAGGCACGGGTCCGCCTATCTCTGGTGAACGAGCCAGGCATCCTCGAGTGCTGCCCAGCCTCCTGCTGGAGGGATTGGCTCCCGTGGGAGACGGAAGAAGCCTTTCTAGAGTTGCTATTCGATGTGCGCCGTTGTCTTTGGACATGCTTTGAGCTCCTGGAGGCTAGGTGGCGGCTAGA
>SKWY01000321.1 GCA_007128675.1 Deltaproteobacteria bacterium
CGGCGGCGGCTACGGCGATCGTGGTAGGCCGGGATAGCGCGCCGGGGAACTACTTCAACGTCACTCTGGACAGGCCGTTTCTCTTCGTGATTCGCGACAAGCCGACGGGCGCGATCCTGTTCATGGGACGGGTAGTAGACGCCGGCGAGGCCCAGTAGGCAGGGCACAGGTCCGGCCCGCGGGCATCCAGGACCACGGGCCTTCCGCGCCCTTACGTCGCCGAGGGAGATTGTGTCCAGCCCGCGCATCTAGGACCGCAGACGCCCAGCTCAAGCACGATCCGATAGGCAGCCCCTCGTCCGGGGGGCTGCCTTCAGGATCAGTAGTGCCCGATCACGCCAGCCGCCGTAAGGCGGCCCCGATGTGCCCGCTTCACTCAGAACAAGAGAGCTGGTGATCCCAGGCGTTGCCTTTCGCGATTCGCCGCCAAGATGTCCTGCGACAACACCTGATCAGTTGCTTCCTTGGAGCCGGCTGAAGCCTTGCGGAACCGAACTGTCTCCAAGAGAGCATGGGGATTGCCTTATGGGCGACGTTCATGGAAGCATCGTCTTCTGAGACCGTTCTTTAGGACATCCCCTGGATGTCCCTTGTGTATTGCCAAGGCCGTCTCTCGACCACTTGGGCATCGATGCAGCTGGGCAAGTACAAGCTTCTCAAACGAATCGCCGCCGGCGGGATGGCCGAGATCTGGCTTGCCCGGCAAGAAGGCCTGCAGGGCTTCGAGAAGCTGGTAGTGATCAAGCGGATCTTGAGCCAGCTTGCAAGAGATGTGTCCTTCATACAGATGTTCCTCGACGAGGCCCGGCTGGCTGCTCGCCTCTCCCATCCGAACATCGTACAGATCTACGACCTCGGTGAAGCCGACGGCGTCTACTTCATCTCGATGGAGCATATCCATGGAGAGAACCTTCGGCAGGTTCTGCGTCGCACGAAGGCGACGGGCAAGACCGGACTGCCCGTTCACATCGCGGCAAGGATCATGTCCCAGGCCTGCGAGGCTCTCTACTACGCCCATACGCTCACCGACATCGAGGGGCAGCCGCTGGGCATAGTACACAGAGACGTGAGCCCACAAAACCTGCTCGTATCCTATCAAGGCCAGCTAAAGGTCGTGGACTTTGGGATAGCCAAGGCTGCAACGCAGAGCCAGCAGACCCGCGCCGGAATAATAAAGGGCAAGTACAGCTATATGTCGCCCGAGCAGTGCCGAGCCAAACCGCTGGACAGCCGTTCGGATCAGTTCGCCCTCGGGATTCTCCTGTGGGAGCTGCTTACGGGGCGCTTTCTGTTTCACCGGGACAACGAGCTACTGACGATGCGGGCCGTGTGCAAGGAGCCCATCCTCTCACCGCTCGAGATCCGACCCGACATTCCAAAGGCTCTCGAAAAGATCATCATGCGGGCGCTCGACCGTGACGTCGATGCCCGCTTCCCTGACTGCCATGCCATGCAGATGGAGCTTGAGAGGTTTCTTCAGCGTGAAGGAGCCCTCGTCTCGCCTGTAGAGGTAGCCGCGTTCATGCGCGGGCTCTTTCCCGATCGTTTGCAGGCATGGCGAGAGGTGCTCGATCAGGCCCAGCAAGCCGGAGACCTCGATAGCGGGATCTTGAAGAGCCGTTCGGATCTATTCCCGGCACCGAGCGAGCCGTCGGCATCGAAAAAGAGCTTGGACGAAGAGGGATCCGATGCAAAAGAGTCTCCCCCAAAAGATATTGCCAAGGATGTAACGGCGATGGGGCCCCAGGATGCAGCGGCACCGGGGCCAAAGAATGCACCGCCGCCGAGCGCCGAGCGCAAGGCGCCCTCGGGGCAGGCGCGTACACCGCCGCCAATCCCCGAGCGCAAGGCGCCCTCGGGGCGGGCGCGTACATCGCCGCCAAGCGCCAAGGGTGCGGTGCCCGTGGGGCCAAGGGATGAGACGGCCACAATATCCAGGACTGACGCTCCCCTGGAGCCAAAAGATGAGACGGCCACAATATCCAGGACCGATGCTCCCGTGGAGCCAAGAGATGAGACGGCTACAATCTCCAGGGCAACACCCCCGAAGAGGTCGGCTCGAAAAGAAGCTTCGCGGGCCGGGCAGAGCCGCTCATCGCCGAAGGATGCTCCCAGGACCGAGATAGTCCACGAAGACAGTGTGCTACCTAGAAGACAGCCGCAGAAGGGCACGAGCCGGCGCAGCTATATGGTGGTGATTCTAACGGGAGTGGGTACGGCCTTGGCAACGCTGGCGGTGATCCTCCTCCTAGTCATGAGCGGCTCTGGCTCACGGGATGAGCAGGCTGATGGCCTCTATCCAATGGGGCAAACCGACTTCGCTCATATGAAGCAGCTTCCAAGGGCGGAGGAGGAAGCCGCAGCCGCAAAGAAGCCGGAGGAACAGGGGCTCACCACCGAAGCCGGCGGGGTGGAGGAGAACGATATCGTCTCCGATGACCAGGATCATGAGGACCTGGATCCACCGATGGAGGATGCGGCATCGAAGGATTCTTCCCCCGAAGACGAGGACGCTGCGGTTATCGACTCCAAAGCCTTGGCACAGGTCTCGGAAGAAGAGTCCGAGGCTCGAGCAGAGCCAGCCAAGGAAGCGCGGCAAACATCTCCTTCGCGCACCTCCAGGAGGACAAGCAAGAAGACTCGCCGAGAGCCCCCGCAAAGAGAGCCCCGCGCTCCAAAGCAAAGAACGTCCCCACCCCCCACCGAGCCGGGTTTTCTAAGCCTGAATGCCCGGCCCTGGTGTCATGCCAGGCTTGCTGGAGGAAAAGATCTTGGGACAACGCCGCTGGCCAATGTAGAGGTGCCAGCGGGAAGGCATCGCCTCCTTTGCCGCCATCCGGAGTTTGGCGAGCAGACCGTCGACTTGTCGGTCTCTCCCGGAGAAGAAGTACGACGGAGCATCTCCTTCATGGGTGAGCTCCGATTTCGGGTCAGGCCGTGGGCTCGAGTAACCCTCGATGGCGATGATCTAGGAACGACTCCGTTTCCCTCCAGGACCTTGCCGGCGGGCACCTATACGGTGATCCTGGAAAACGACCAGCTGGGCACTCGACGAACCGAGCGTATTCGCGTTCGCGCCGGTGAGACGACGACGCTCGACGTCAACATGTTCGAGTGAGCCTCTCCGGCGGGACGCAGCGGATCGGCAATCGACGCCGTGTTATAGTTCCCTTGATATGCGAAAAAGAAGTCTTCCCTTCCACATACAGAGATCGTTCCTCTTCGGCCTTCTCGTCTCGCTCTTTCTTCCGGTCGCCGCTTTCGCTGGTGATATCGACTACCTGCTAGAGGAAGGACGGGTGCTATTGGAGGAGGACGTCGACTTCAACGCCGCCCTCGTCGTCTTCATGTCGGTCGTCGAGGATGATCGCGCCAACGAGGCTCAGAGGTTCGAGGCGCGGCGGCAAGCCGCCTTCTGCCTCGTAGCTCTCGATCGGATGGACGAAGCACACACCATGATGGTCGAAATGCTCATGACTCGTCCGGATTACCAGCTGCCTCCCTACACATCTCCGAAGATGAGTGAAGCAATGGCTGCCGCGCGCGCCGAGGCCGAGCAGCGCCTGAAAGAGGAGCGAAGAGAGATGGCCGGGGCCGTAAGGGAACCGGCGGCTGACCAAACTGCGTCTTGGGCTCGGGACTCCAGCCCTCGAGCATCACAGAGAAGCCCATCCCTCTTGCCCTATTACGCGGCGGCGGGTGGGGGAGCGCTAGTGGCCTTGGGAGTCGGCTCCGTCAATGGGCTGGCGGCGAAGAGAGCCGAGGATCGTCTGCTCAACGAGAAGGACT
Source organism: Deltaproteobacteria bacterium (assembly GCA_007128675.1). Classification (GTDB taxonomy): domain Bacteria; phylum Myxococcota; class Myxococcia; order SLRQ01; family SLRQ01; genus SKWY01. The sequence goes on from SKWY01000321.1 coordinate 3,790, forward strand.
CCTTTTCCTCGCATGACGAGGCGCTAGAGTTTCGGGAGACCGCCGTTGCGCAGGCTCGCCGGGCGAACTGGCTTTTCGCGACGAGCGCGATCCTCGCCGTCACGGCCGGGACGGTGCTCTACCTCGACCGCACGCCCGATACGGGGCTTGCCATGACCGAATCAGGCGGCCTTCTAGTAGTCACGACCCGGACATGGGACTAAAGAGAGATGGACGAAGCAGGACTCGCCTCGGGCGAATCATCGGTATTCCTCGGGCCTCCCCTTTTCCCCTGACGACAAGCTCGGCGTATGATTAGCCCATGACCGAACAGGAGCAGTCTTTTCCCGATGCAACCGGGCAGCAAGGCAGCGAGCTCGATCATGGTCGCCCAGTACAAGGTCCGGACGGCAGCTACCGCTGGATCCATGAGGTTCGGCTGCTTACGGATACATTGCTGCCGGCAACGCTCATCAAGATCTGCTTGCTCGCGAGCCTGGCTCCGCCGCTGCTGCTCGCCTTCTTGAGTCTCATCGAGGGCACGTTTCTCCGCGACTATCCCGCCTTCATCAAGGTCTTCGCGATTACCGCCGGTATCCTGATGGGACTATGCCTCATAGCCTATTACCTCGTCTTCGTTCCCGTGATGGGGGGACGCTACACGGTGGTCTTCGAAATGGACGAGGATGGAATTAGCCATATCGAGATGCCAAAGAAGACCGACAAGATGTTCGTGCTCAACACGCTGGGGGTAATGGCCGGCATAGCTTCGGGCAACCTTTCCGTCGCGGGAGCGAACCTGATGGCGGCATCCAGAAAGCGGATGTACACGGGATTCAAGAACGTGCGAAAGATTATTCTGTATCGGAAAAAGGGCGCGATGAAGCTTGTGGCAAATGACATGACGCGAAACCTCATATACGCCCCCTCACAGGATCTGGAGCGTGTCTATCAGATGATCCTGGAGCGATGTCCAAGAGGAACGCGAGTGAAGCACAAGTAGAGTCGACATCATTTGGCGAAGATCATGTTCTCGAAGACACATGGAGCCAGCAGCTCGCATCGAGATTCGCTCGCACGCCATTCACTCTTCAAATAAGAATACTCTACCGATCAGGTCTCATGAAAATTGCCGCCCTTCAGCACGATATCGTTTGGGAGAATAGAGACGCCAACCTCGCCCGGCTGGAACCACAGGTAACGGCGGCGGCGGGAGCCGGCGCTCGGCTCGTCATTCTTTGCGAGGTATTCGCCACCGGCTTTTCCATGGACTCATCTCGCACCAGCGAACCGATCGACGGTCCCACGGTGCGCTGGATGAAGGAACGCGCGGCCGAGCACGGCATCTGGATTGCCGGCTCCCTACCGCTTCAAGGAGAAGAGGGTCCTCTTCCCACCAACTCCCTACTGGTCATCGGAGCGGATGGCGTTACCTTCCGCTACGACAAGCTCCATCCCTTCACCTATGCCGGCGAGCATGAGCGCTTCGTGCCCGGAAGAGATCCCCGGGTGATCGTCAGCATCGAAGGGGTCCGCCTCGGCCTGACCGTCTGCTACGATCTACGTTTCGCCGACCAGTACTGGGCCATGGCACCCAACGTCGACGCTTACATAGTCATCGCCAACTGGCCGAGCAGCCGCAGGCACCACTGGCGCAAGCTGATCGATGCCCGGGCCATCGAGAATCAAGCGTACGTGATTGGAGTAAACAGAGTCGGGAAGGGAGGAGGCTTGGAGTACAGCGGTGACTCTAGAATCGTCAGCCCGAGCGGTGAGCTGCTAGCCTCTGCCGCCCATGACGAAACGATGCTCCTTGCCAATATCGATCCTGAGTTCGTGCGCGCGACTCGGGCGAAGTTTCCCTTCTTGCAAGACCGTTGATCGACCGGCTTGGCGCGGGTCAGCCGATAGCCGATCCCTCGCTAGGTCTCGACCGAGGGAACCTGTGGCATCCTAGCGGCTACATGGCGCTTGACCCCTGGCCGTCGTACTGCTCCTGCTGGGGCGGGGTCCCGACGATCTCCAAGGCAAGATCCGGCCTATCGGTAATCAGTGCATCGACGCCTCGATCGATAAGAGCCTTCATCGTATCGACCTCATTTATCGTCCACACGCCAACGTATAGATTCCTTGATTGCGCTCCCCGTATGAATCGAGGGGTAGCAACAGGAAGCCTCCCTACATGCGTTGGAACGAAGAAGGCGTTGGACGAGCTAGAGTAGGCGCGCCCTGCAAATATGGCGTTGAGAAAGAGAAAGGGAATGACCTCCCTTTGAGCCGCGGTGGTGGCTACCTCGGGATAGCCGGCCCGAAACCTCGAGATGGTTCTTGTACAGAAGCTGCCCACGAGTGACAGGTCGGCCCGGCCATGCTCTTGTATCAACTCACCCACTCGGTCAATCAGGCGGGGACACTCCTCCTTTATCTCGATCACCATGAGCATTTTCGGGAAGGCCCTGAAAACCTCTTCGAGCGTGGGGATGCGCACGTCCCTACCGCGATAGGGAAACTCCCCTTTGCGAGCATGATGTTCGAAACGATAACCGGCATCGAGGCTTGCAAGCTGCGAGACGGAGAAGGAACGCACGGGGCCGCTGCCGTTCGTCGTACGGTCCACCGTCTCATCGTGGATTACGACAGGCTCTCCGTCGGCGCTCGACCAAACGTCGAGCTCCAGGGCGTCGACACCCATCTCTCGTGCTCCCAGAAAAGCCACTAGCGTGTTCTCCGGCCAAAGGTGCTTGCCCCCTCGATGGGCGATCACGGCAGGACGATCGGCGGGAAGACGATCGAAGAAAGCACTGTCCAAGGAAGGCTCAACCAGCATCGGAGCAACACCCCAAATCATGATCACGGCCGCGGCGATGAACAAAGCCCAAAAGCGTCTTCCATTGAACCTTGGCGACTTCATCGGCAGGCATCTCGAGAGCTTACTTGGGAGTCCCTTCCACACGAGCAATCGTAGTAGCTCATCAAGAGCCCTCCCTACATAAGGAAGACAACCCCAACAAGGTGAATCTTATGCCACGAGGACGATCGGGCAAAGCAGGCGAAGACCAGCTCCACATTCGGCCTAACCTTTCATTGCCGAAGCCCCAGATCCCCGCTTCTTCAAGGAGCGAGAACTCATCCCTGCCTTGGTGGCCTTGCAGCTCTTGCATTCTGAGTCCTCGAGACGGTGGCTGCGCCCTCGCGCCTCTCTTTCGAGCCTACAGCCGCCGCCGCATACGTCGAGATCGAGGCATTCTGCGCAGTCACGGGAAAGGCCCGCGGCGATGGGAGCGGATGTGCGCTCGCGAAAGCTCCTGAAGAGTTCTCCTTGCCAGAACGACTCCCAGGGATCACGAATAATGTTACCCGCGCTCTCGTAGTAGCTCTGGCACGGCAGAACATCGCCGTTGGGCTCGATACACATCGAGTACTCGGCGGCATTACAGCGCTTGGCTCCTAGCTCGAGTTCCAAAGGCGAGAGTTCACAGTAGCTCGTCACCGTGTACCAGAGAAAACGCATCTTGAGCTCATCGGCGACCTCGCGAACCTGCACGAGCACAGCCGCGAGCCTATCGGGACAGAGAGCATCGGGGCTCGACTCTCCTCCGCCCGAGTGGATCATGGCGTTCATCGCAAAGGTCCCGAGCCCAAGGGAGTGAAGGAAGCGAACCGTCTTCTCCGCCTCCGAGGCGTTTGTCTCTGTGAGGGTGGTATTGGTGATGACGTGAGCCCCCGCGGCCAAAGAGGCCTTCAGCCCGGCGAGAGTCTCTTCGAAAGCAGCAGTTCCGACCATGGCATCGTGCACCCGGGGCTCATGCGAGTGAAAGGTGATCTGAACATGATCGAGACCGGCACGAAGCAGCTCTTCGAGGTAGGGGCTGTCTTTGATGCGGCGTCCATTCGTGTTCATGCCGCATATCTGGCCATGAGACTTGGCGTGCTCGATTAGCATCGGCAAGCCGGGGTGAAGCGTCGGCTCGCCTCCGGTGAAGATGAGATGGGGCACGCCGGCCCTAGCGAGCTTATCGATTATCGACTTCCAATCCTTGGTCCCAAGCGGCTCCAGATCGAACCGACGAGGCTCGTTGTAGCAATGCGGGCAGGCATTGTTGCACGCATAAGTCACAGCGAGATCCACCTTGTAGGGAGCAGCCACAGCCTTTGAGAAGAGGGGCTCCTTGGGGAGCTCCAGAAGGCAGGTCCGGCATGTTGCCCGCGGGTCGGAGGCCTTCTCGATCACATCGGCCATTTGCCTGTAATGGGATGTCAGCTCGCCACGGCCAACGCCGCGATATCTTCGCAGGAGCCGGCCTATCGCCTCGCCCTCGCTCCTCTTCTCGAGGATGAGCCAGGCCATCTCCACGGCCGTGGGTGAAAGATGAATGGCGCTGTTCACATCGACAAATAGGGTGCCGCCGCCTGACGGCTCAACCCGCAAGTGGAGGCGCGTGCATCCTCCATGACGCTCGATCCGGTAAGAGCGAAGGCCGGGCTCGAGATCCGGCTCATTGGAGCCACGCCGACCTAGACCCAAAAACCGCCCGACGGCTCGAGCTTCATCGGCAAGCGCCTTGGCGGTGCGAGCCATCAGCGCAGACCTCTTCATCCTCCCTTCCCTCCAAAGCTCAACCGACCAAGCCCATCGGCCACAGTGGATCTCCCTTCTTCCCTCGAGCCATCAACGAAGCGATACCTATTAGGCTGGGCCGCCTCGAGACCGGCAAGAAGAGACCGCGGCCTCCGTTGGCCGCGAATCCTCCGGCGAAGAAGCTCACCACTTGACGGCTTCCTCGAGCTGATAGGAAGCATTGCAGTAAGGGCAGGCAACGAAGACGGCTCCACCCTGAACCTTGACCGATTCGTCGGAGAGCTTGCCGCCGCACTTTCGGCATTGCATCTGCTCCAAGGAAACATCTCCCGTTAGGTGCAGATTCTGGACGATGTTGCGCTGTTCGATCTTCGGCTGCAGACGAACCGCGACCACAAGGGCAATCGCGGCCGCGAAGAGCACGAGGCCTACGACAACCCGCATGATCTGACCCTGGTTCCCTGCGATGAAAACGAGGCCAAGCAGCCCCAATAAGCCAGCAAGAGTGAAGGCTACGGCCTTCATGGCATACCTCCCGTCTCGAGTCTGTCGGAGTTTGCCAAAGATGAGGAGCCAAGGCCAGGCCATACTCTAAAGGTCGAGAGACTCACCCCAAACTCTCCTTGCACCCGAGATAGCCATGAGCTTCCTATCGCCCGGCTCGAGCACGGCTGCGTGGCTCGAGTAAGGCGAATGCCGGCCCATGGAAGGCACTACCTCAAAAAGAGCCGCTAATGGCTATGCTCGCGCCGCCGAATCCCGCCCGAAGATCGGTTACCCCAAGACGGCTCGTCTCCCCCCGACCACCCTCGAGCCAATGGCTGGACCTAGGGTTTCCACTCGTGTCGAAGTGGAGCCAGTAGAAGAGATTGGCGATGGCGATGCCGGCAATGCTGCCTGCTATGACGTCGCTCGTGTGGTGTACGTTGTCCATGAGACTCGTGCGGGAAATGCCGGAGAAAGCGCCAAGGCCATAGAAGACCGCGATCGCGCCTGCTCCCGCAAGGCGCGAGGCGGGCGTGGCGTTCTCGCCCCATACCCAGAGGCCACCGGTTTGAAGCGCCAGGTTCGTCGCCACGAGCATGGCGTTCGAGGCATGACCGGACATGAAGCTGTAGCGACCTTCCTTGAGCTCCTCTAGAGCTTCTTCCGGATCCTCTATCAGCCTTGCCGGATCGACATTGGAGCAATCCAGGCCCTGTTGATCCGGGAGGCTGCAGTAGACATGGAGCACTCGATCCTGGAAGTCGGGTCGTAAACGTCCAGTGAAAGACTTGACGACCCTGGATAGGCCCGCGTTCACCGCGGTGGCTTGAAAGGCCACGAGCATCGAGTGATGAAGACGTTGAGCCGAGATGTCCTGTCCCGTCCCCAATCGAGCTAGGACCTCGTGGCCGGAGACGAACAGAACCTGGCCATAGGCCGCCATCTGGAGCCAGTTGTTCGGCACCGTCCACTCATGCTCTGGCACGAACGGACTTCCCAACGAGGCGGAATACCTGGGGTCCAGAATGGCGGCGGGATCGCCCGGATCGAAGGAGGGCCCGATCAATGCGTTCTGTCGGGGCTCACCTCGATAGAATAGCTCCAAGAGGAGCCCACCGGCTCCGAGCCCATAGTCCACTAGATAATAGGGGCTCCAGTACTCGCCTCCCGAGCCGTCGGGTTCTTGAGCTCGAACCTCGTCGGCACCCAGAAACAAGACGAATAAGAGAGCGAACAGCCCCTTGTAGCGCATTGGTTATTCTCCTCGGCTCGTAATCGAAGCCACTCTAGACGGGCCAACCTTATCGCAGGTACTCTTATTTTTTGTGGAGTTTTGCTTTCGATGGGCAGGCTTCCGGCATACGGTTTGACCTCGAGCCGATAGAGGATGAAATGGCGAGAAATCGACTGAACCTTGCCTCTCGATGCAATAGAGAGGTAGCGCCCCTTGTCGTCGGAGCCCTATCGGGCTGCTTGCTGTTGGCTCTCATCGCCTTTGTCTCCGTCGGTTGTGGCGAGGAGTCATGCAAGCCGGCGATATGCCCAAAGGGATCGTGTGGTCCCTACCCCGATGGCTGCGGAGGCACTATCGACTGCATGGGATGCCAAACGGGCTACCGCTGCCAGGAAGGCGTCTGTGTCCCTACGGGCTCCCTCGGCGAGAGCTGTGAGGACACGACCTGCCAAGAGCCTCCAGCTCCCTACTGTGAAGACAACACGCTTGTGACCTTCGTAGAGACGGGCACATGCGAGGATACAGAGGACGGCCCCGTATGCGACTATCCAAGAAGCCTCGAGCCATGTGGAGAGGACTACCTCTGCATCGAGGATGACGGCGCGGCCTACTGTGAGCGGGAGAGCCCGCCCGCTTGCGACATCAACGATGTTCTGAATGATGGCGCGGATCCCTACAGGGCTTGGAGCGAGCTCGAGAATGGAGTTCTTCGCCACACTCTTTGGGGGACCGATGGACACTCATCGGATGACCTATACGTACTATGGGCTTTGGATAACGAGGAGATGCCCGAGGATGGCAGCACTTATCTTCTCGATCCCAGCGCAAACGTGGAAGACTGCACTGTCTGCGTGCTCATTCAACGAATCGACGCCGATTGGAATACCCAGCTCTTCTTCGGGGTGGAGGGTTTCGTCGAGATCACACGGATTAGTGAGGGGGTCTTCGAGGGAGAGATCCGCGACCTGGTGCTGGAGGAGTGGGATGGAGAGCTGGACGCTCCCGTGGAGGGCTCCCAAACCTGGTGCCTTCCCGATTACTCATGGAGCACCCCTCTCGAGATCGTGGATTCCGAAGGATGCGACACATGGGAGGAGCCCGTCTTTGCAAACCCAAACTGCGGCCCAGCTCCGCTCACGGTGGCCTTCGATGGAGATCTGCTCGAGGAAGCTCTAGGCGACGCTCAAATGACGGAAATCTCCTGGGACTTCGGTAATGGCAATGGCTCGTACGCGCAGAACCCTGTTCATACCTACCACACTGTCGGTGACTACACCGTAACAGCGCGCATAAGCACGCAAGATGGCGTCCTCACCATCACCTACGTCCTAGAAGAATTCGTACGCGTACACGAGTGAAGCGCCGCTGTCTTTCACGCCACACTCGACCGCACACGCCAATGAGCAGCGCGGCGCTGGTTTTTGTGGGGTAGTGCGATCTTCACGGCAGGCTCGCGGTTTCTCGGGAGTACCTTTCCCAAATAGTCGGGTATCAGACGCCGCCCGCGATCAGCCGGTCGACTCATCGCGCTCGCAAAGCCGCGCTTCCGCTCGCGCTCGACACTCTTTCAAGTCGCTTTCCAGGCAGAGCCCCTCTTGCGCCCGAAGGTGCGACTGTTTCAGTTGAATCGACCCCTTGCCAGAGCCCTAATTTGATCGGCCCGACGTTCAAGGACCTTTTCGGCTGCCTCGTTGGCCCTCGCAAGCTATAGTAGCCTTCATGAGGATAGCCCTCCTCCTGCTTACCCTGCTCCTACCCTCCCTTGCCCATGGCCAGCGAGGCGTGCCCCAGGATGGCTACCCAAGCTGGGAAGAGCGAATGGTGCTCGTGCTCGCCAACAGAGCAAGAGCCGATCCGACAGGAGAGCCAAGGGCCTGCTCAACCAGCACTCCAAGCCCTCCTCTAGTCTGGCACTACAGTCTCAACCGGGCCTCCAGATTCCATTGCTCGAACCTGGCCAACACCGGCTCCGGCCTCGCTCATGCTTCTCCTTGCACGGTGGTCTCCAATATCGCAGACCTCTATCCCCCCGACGGCAATTGTGACGGCTCGGCTTCATGTGCCTGTGTTGGAGGAGAGGTAGCCTGTAACCCAACCTGCACTAGCCCCTGGGAGCGTATGGTCCTTTTCGGTGGCCCCTCCGGTGGGGGCCGGGCCGAGAACGCTGCCTGGGGCCATGGATCACCACAAGCCGTCCATTCCGGCTGGATGAACAGCACCGGTCACTGCGGAAACATCCTCAACGGCAATTACAACTCTCTTGGGGTGGGCCGGGACGGCAGCTTCTGGACCCAGAAGTTTTGGAGCGGCGGCACTAGAAGCGGCACGCTCATCGCCGGAGGGCATCAGCCAAAACATGTCGGATCCTCGGACACCAACATCGAGCTCCTCGTCAACTACTACGACGGCCGGGGCGCCCCACAGAGCGCCGCGGTAAACATCGATGGCACATGCACGCCCATGGTACTCGAGCGAGGCAGCTCGACAAACGCCACATACCGTGCCGAGGTGACCCTTTCGGGGACGAGCTGCAGGCGGTACGTCTTCGTCTTCACCGACCCCGGTGGCAGCGAGGTGGTACTTCCGGAGAGCGGCTCCTACGGCCTTGGCGGCACGGGCTGCGCGGACTGGGCTACTACTACTCCTCCGGATTGCGGCGAGGATCCCGATCCTGATCCCGACCCGCCGGTGATCGTGCAGGCGGCGAGCGCCGATCCGAACCCTGTCGATGGCACCACTACATCACTCTCGGTGCTGGCTAGCCACGATGATGGAGAAGGCAGCCTGGTATACACGTGGAGCGCGAGCGGACCGGGACCGGTGACCTTCAGCCCCAA
>SKWY01000264.1 GCA_007128675.1 Deltaproteobacteria bacterium
AGCAAGACTCGGTCGAAGGCCTCGCAGGAGCCCCCGCGACAATCAGATACTGCCTCCTCGAGTTGTCTTCGGCCGGGTAGCGGCCTGGCAACCACTCCTTGTTCGGAAATTGCCAGCAGCACGCCATGGTCCGGTCCCGTGGTGTAGTCGAGCAGTACCTCGCCAGGACCGAAGACAGCCTCGAGGCCCGTCAAGATGTCGGGCAAGGGAGCGGGCAGCCAGCCCAGGAGCAAGGGCGCGGCCGCGGCCCATGCCGCGCTGGTCTCGAGGACGGTCGATGCCACGAGGTTTCGCTGGGGGAGGTTGGCTCGGTTCTCTCTTCCATAGGTGGTCCGTGATACTTCGGATAGATCCCGCAGGGCCCGTAGAGTTCGGTCCGCATCGTCGCTTGCGGTTCCGGCAAGCATGGCGGCATCCACGCCTTGCTGCTGGAATGCACGCATGGCCTCACGTGCCTTCATGTGCGATGCGGTCTCGAGGACGCTGGCAAAAGTAGGGTGCTCGCCGCGATGCTCCCAGGCGGATAGGAGTTGAATCATTCGTAGAAGGAGTATCGAATCGAGTGTTTCGCTAGCCTCGCCCGTCGAGGCGGCGTGAAGACCGACGTACTCGCTGGCCATGGACAGATGGTCGAGAACGGCGTTTCGGTCGCCCTTCTTGATCGCAATCTGTGCTCTCCCCTTCACCGCGGCGGCGGCCAGATCATCGAAGGCGTAGCGCTTGGCGCGAAGCTCGGCTTGCCGAAAGCGGTATCCGGCGAGGCGAAGCTGTCTCTCTTTAGCTTCGCTCGTGAGATCATCGGCCGCTTCCATCAGGGCATGAGCAAGTGCTATCTCGACGGCCGTCCAGCAGCGGGTGTCACGGGTCTCCAGCCTTTTGTCCAGCTCGGCTTCGAGCTCGAGGATGCTCGGTTTCGGCTTGGGCAGGCATGGGCTTAGAAGCTTGCTTGCTAGTGGTGACGGCTCGTCCTTTGGAATGGGGCCCGGCTTTTCTTCGTCCTTGGTAATTGGCGCCTCGGCCCTTGGGGGTCCAACCTGGGTACGAGCGCAGGAGACGGAAAGAATGAGGACGAGCAGTCCGAGAACAGCAAGCGGGCAAAGGTCGAGATGACGACCGATTAGGGGCATGCGCGTCGGAAAGACGATGAGTGATTGCGGCTGAAGGGTAGGAAGCTGGCGCATTGGACGTTCGAGGGTAGCAGGAAACACGGGTTGGCAAGGCATTCGGGGCCCGAATAAGACTGATTTGATGGGCTTTGTTTCTTGTTCTCGACTCCTAACGGCAGGAATGACGCGCCGCGTCGTGCCGGGGGCATTTCGGGATGCTAAGGGTTCAAGCAGCAGCAAGCTGACCAGAACAGGCAGGTCGACGCAATCCTTCTATTGGAACATGGAACCAAGTTGGAGCGAAGAGCTGCGAGAGCGAGTAGACAAGCCAGGCGTTGACACATCGGCCGCCAAGTTCGGGTAGACATCTTCTCGAAACCCAAAGGTATTGAAACAGGCTTTTTGGGGGAACAGCCGGCTCGGTAAGAGGCCGGCGGAACATCAATCAGGAGACGACCACATGCCACTTACGAAGATTCGGGAGTACGGACACGAGCAGGTGATCATCAATCAGAGCAAGGAGTCTGGGCTCGCATCCATAATAGCGATTCATGACACCACTCTTGGGCCCGCCCTCGGAGGTTGTCGTATGTTCCCATACGCTAGTGACGAGGAGGCATTGGTTGATGCCCTGCGCTTGTCGAGGGGGATGACCTACAAGGCGGCGGCCGCCGGCCTGAACCTTGGTGGAGGCAAGGCGGTAATCGTTGGTGATCCCAAGAAGGACAAGAGCGAGGCTCTCTTTCGGTCCTTTGGACGGTCGGTGGAATCGCTTGGGGGGCGTTACATAACGGCCGAGGATGTGGGAACCGATGTAAATGACATGGAGTACATCTTCATGGAGACCGCCTCGGTTACCGGCGTTGATGCAAGCCATGGGGGCTCGGGAGATCCGTCGCCCTTTACGGCACTTGGCGTTTTGCAAGGCATGAGGGCTGCTTGCGAGGCCGTCTTCGATGGAGATGGTTTGACTGGCCGCAGGGTGGCCGTGCAGGGGCTTGGGCACGTTGGCTTCCACCTCATCAAGATGCTGGTCGAGGAGGGCTCCAAGGTCATCGCTTGCGACATAGATCCCGAGAAGGTTCGGTTGGCAAAAGCCGAGAACCCGGAGATCGAGGTAGTCGACGACAAGAAGATCTTCGACGTGGACATGGACATTTTCGCCCCCTGCGCGATGGGCTCCGCGATCAACGATGATACGATCAACCGCCTGAAGGCAAAGGTGATTTGTGGAGCCGCCAACAACCAGCTCGATCGTGACGAGCTAGGTGCCGAGCTTGCCGGCAAGAAGGTGCTCTACGCTCCGGATTATTTGGTCAATGCCGGTGGGCTCATCAACGTGTCGGTGGAGCTGGAAGGATACAGCCGCGAGCGGGCGCTACGGCTGACGCGCAACATCTACTACAACACGCTCAAGATTCTGCGCCTTGCTCGCAAGGAAGGAATCCCAACCAACTTGGCGGCGGACCGGCTTGCCGAGGAGCGCATCAACAGCGTGGCTCGCATGCGCAGCGCGTTCACTGCCTTCCATCGGGTTCGTGGAAGCGAGCACAAGCCCTTCAGCCGGTAGAATTCTGTTTTCGAACAGCGCGAGTGGGTCCTCGAGTGAAGGTCGAGGGCCCACTACTTTGTTTGGATGTCGGCGGCGGGCTCGAGGCGCTCTTTTGGGCTTGGCCTCACGAGCGCTCACGGTGATTGGGTGAGGCCTTGATGGTGGAAGCTCGCTTGGGCGGTGATGAGAGCCAGCCGCGCCGGCCAATGATGAATCTCGAAGAGGGGGAGTGACGCTGCTCCGAAAGCGATAGGCTTGCCGGGGCCGATGGTGTGATGAGCTGGTCAGGCTGCTGACTCGGCCGGGCTTTCATGTTCGGTTCGCGTCCGCAGGTCGACCGCGCGCCATGATAGGGCGGGACCGAAACCGACCTTTCTTACGACCGTTGCCGCCGCGGGTCTGTCTTCCGGTGCTAGAGCGCTTAGGCGGGGGAGTCTAGCCAAGGTGGAGCGTGCCAGCTGACCCAGGCCCGTGGCGGCGAGGCTTCGTCCACGATAGTGCGGCACGGTGTAGACAACGTCCACGTGGGCTCCGTGCGAGCTCTTGGCGGCGATGTCTACTCTGAAGGCTATCTGGCCTTCTTGTTCGATGACCCAGATGCTTCGGGCCGCAACGCGGTTCGTGACCCTTTTGGGAACGCCGCCCGGGGGAGGGCGGATGTTCAGCTCTTCGTGGTAGGCCTCGCCGATGTCTATCAAGGCAGGGATGTCTTCTTCGGTGGCGGCTCGCAGAGCAGGCGTTACATATGGTCCCATGTCGTCCGGGGTCGCGGTGCAAAGCCGGCCCGATTGACCGCGGAGGCGCGGTGCGTCGAGGGCGCGGAGGATGGTTCCCACCGCCATCGACTCGCCCATC
>SKWY01000128.1 GCA_007128675.1 Deltaproteobacteria bacterium
ACTCACCGAGGCCGTTCGCCGCAGGCCTTACTCTGTAGTGCTCTTCGACGAAATCGAAAAGGCGCACCCCGATGTCTTCAACTCGCTCCTCCAGGTTCTCGACGACGGGCGCCTAACCGACGGTCAGGGCCGCACCGTGGACTTTCGTAACACGGTCATCATCATGACCAGCAACGTTGGCTCGGTCTACATTCAAGAGGCCGGCGGCAATGCGGAGAAGGCCCGGGACCAGGTGATGGCCGAGCTACGGGAAACATTCCGCCCCGAGTTCTTGAACAGGATCGACGAGACCGTTCTCTTCCATGCCCTCGGCAGAGAGCAAATAAGAAGAATAGTCGACCTGCAGCTCTCTCGAATCGCCGATCTCCTTGCCGATCGCAAGCTATCGATAGAGCTTGGTGACGCCGCCGGAGATCTGCTCGCGGAGGCCGGCTACGATCCGGTCTATGGTGCCCGTCCTCTGAAGCGCACTCTACAGAGGCTCGTGCTCAACCCACTCTCTCGCGAGATCCTCTCGGGCACCTATAGGCCCGGAGACATAGTGGTGGTGGGCGTGAAGGATGGCCAACTCGAGTTCGATAGGCGGGATGGCCCCGAGGGAGAAGAAGAGGCGACGCAACCGGAAGCGCGGGCCTAGATGATCCCGATTAGAGGGGCCTGACGAGTCATGACCCTACGTTCAGGCCCCCTCTTTCACTCCAAGACGCCGGAGACGTCGGGATAGGGTCGTGCGATCCATACCGAGCTCCCTGGCCGCTCTTGCTATGACTCCGCCCGCCCGGTGCAACTCCGTGACGATGATCTCTCGCTCGTAGGCTTCGAGGGCTCTTGCAAGACTTCGTTCCTTGCGCTCGCTGGCGAGGGGAGTGCGCCTACTCTCGAGGCAGCGGCCTTGTCCCAGAGCTTCTCGAACGAGATCCGCCCCGATCCATCCTCCCTCGTTGCACAGCACGAGCAAGCGCTCGACCGTGTGCTCCAACTCCCTGGCATTGCCGGGCCAGTCATGTAGCTGCAGAAGCTTCAGGGCATCTTGAGTGAACCCTTCCACCTTGTGGTCATGTCGGCCCGTGAGCCTCTCGAGAAAGTGTAGAGCCAAGACCGGTATGTCCTCCCTTCGTTCACGAAGCGGCGGCAAAGTCAGAACGAATGATTGCAGTCGGTAGTAGAGATCCTCTCGGAAACTGCCCTCCTCTACCAAAGCCTCCAAATTTCGATTCGTGGCGCAAATGATTCGAGTGTCGACCCTTCGCGTGTGAACATCGCCAACTCTCTTGACCTCCCCTTCTTGCAAGACCCGTAGGAGCTTGGCCTGCATGGCCTGGCTCATCTCACCAATCTCGTCCAGAAATACGGTCCCCCCTTCCGCGGCCTCGAAGATGCCGGCCCTATCGGTGGTAGCTCCGGTAAAGGCCCCGCGCGCATGTCCGAACAGCTCGCTATCAAGCAGGGTCTCGGCAAGGGCCGCACAGTTCTGCGCCACGAAGGGACCATCGACCCTCGAAGAGAGGCGATGGAGCGCGCGAGCCACCAACTCCTTTCCAGTCCCCGTCTCTCCCACGACCACCACGCTGGTATCGAAAGGCGCGATTCGCTCGATCAATGCGTGGACTCTCCTCATGGCTTCACTTACGCCGACGATCTCGAGAAGCCTCTCGGACAGACGGTAGCGGCTTCGCAGGTACTCGTTCTCACGCCGGAGCCTCTGGAAAGCCCGGCCGAGCTCCGTCGTCAACAGCTCGTTCTCGAAGGCGAGCACAAAGGTTTCTATGGACCTCTGCGCGTGGCTTCGAAGCTCCAACCGCTCCATGGGCATGGGCGCGTAACCCAGCCTCCCATGTGCCGACAGCAAAGAGGCAAGCTCATCACCAGGCCATGAGGCTGCTCCCTCATCCACCCCTCCGGCCGCGTACAGAATCATGGGCTGTCGCTCGACCGCCTTGCTTCCCACGACGTATCGAAGCGCATCCATCGCCTCATCGCGACCTCGAGACTCGCCGATGATGACCAGGCCGGCATGACCGCCGATCGTCTCCCGCAACAAGCACTCCACATCTTCGACCTCCTCTACATGGAAAAGGTCTCCAAATGCGCCCCAAGCCAGAGCCGGATCCGGGAAAGCAAAAAGGGCGACTCGGTAGCGAAATGAATCGACGAATAGTCGTATCCGATGGGCGTAGTCATCTGGCACCTCATCGAAGCGCATGCCGAGCCCGACGCCGGTTCTCCCCTGATGATCCCTCACGGGACCATCCACCCAAACCACTCTGGCGGGAACCTCCATGGCCGGACCTCCGTCCGGCAGCTCGAAGGAAAGCCTCATGGAGCGCCCGATGGGAACTTGACCCGCCTCCAGCCCAGGCGCCTTCAGGTAGACTCCTCCATCGCTGATATTCCAGGTGTACATCGTCGTTCCAGCCGCATCCACACGGGCGAACAGAGGTATTCGCGAGGATCGCGACGCGCTAATCGAAGACAGGGAGTTCATCTGGAGGAGCTGAAGACGTTCTTCGGCGAGTTGGGGCTCCGGCGATCTCGGATCAGCACCGTGCAGCTTCGCACGACAGTGGGGCACCCAATCACACCCGCCCAAATGCCGGTGACGACTGAAGTATTCCGCATAAACGGGAAAAGCGCTCACCAACGCACGCCAACCCGATCGGGCAAGCCCGCGAAAAGACGACAAGCAAAGCTGGCGCGAACCTTGAAGAGACGTTCGGGCTCTCCCCTTTGTGCAGCAACTAACCCGGAAGTCTCGAGGAGGCGTATACAGCATGCACCCCCCAAGTCAGGGCTCATTCCTTGATGCCCTTCGCTCTGTTCTCGCGTCACCATGCGTAATGGGCGCGTCTTCCCGCTCTCTTTGCATCCTCGTCCTAGCCGCGGCCATCTTCACAGCCGGCTGCTCGGATACGACATCGGCCGAGGACGAACACGGCTTCGATACCCATTACCTTCGTGAGGGGCCATTGCACGTGACGGAAAGGCTCCATGTCCTGCCCGAGCTCGTGAGACCAGGCGAGCCGATTCAAGCCTCGGTCACCTACATCAATCGCGTGGCGTCAAAGGTCGAGATAAGTGAGCTGGCTATATGGGCGCGCCATGCTCGTGAAGAGGTCGAGGTCGTCCTGGAGCCAAGCCTCGGAGCGTTCGAGCTAGAAAGAGGCGAGACCATATCGCTCGAGGCATCGCACACCTTCGTCCAAGATGATCCACCCGGCGTGTGGGAGCTGCGGGTAGTCTTTGTCGACGAGAGCGGCGAGGTCTACGAAACGCGCAGACCAGTCCTGATTGGACTCATAGCGGGCGACGATCCCGGTGACGATCCGGGTGACGATCCGGGCGACGATCCGGGCGACGATCCGGGCGACGATCCAGGCGACGATCCAGGCGACGATCCAGGCGACGATCCAGGCGACGATCCGGGCGACGATCCGGGTGACGATCCGGGCGACGATCCGGGCGACGATCCGGGCGACGATCCAGGCGACGATCCAGGCGACGATCCGGGC
>SKWY01000112.1 GCA_007128675.1 Deltaproteobacteria bacterium
GCCTGCCCTACTGCGATGAGAGCGCTGGCGAGTGCGTGGAGTGTACTTCGCATGACCATTGTGGTGACGGCTGGTTCTGCAACGACATGAAAGAGTGCGAAGAGAGCGCGCCCGAGGGATGCACTGTAGCCACGCAGGCGAGCGACTGCACGGATGCAAACCTGCCTTATTGTAATGAGAGCATTGGTGAGTGCGTAGAGTGCACCCAACATGAGCATTGCGAGGAAGGCTGGTTTTGCAACCTAATCAACGAGTGCGAGGAAAGCCCGGAGGAGGGTTGCACCTTGGCCTCCCAGTCGGTTGACTGCGATGATCCCAACTTTCCCTACTGCGATCCGGACACCAATGAGTGTGTCGCCGAGTGTGTCCTAAATGAGAACTGCAGCGCAACGCAGTTTTGCAACGACCAGGGCGAGTGCGAGACTCTGCCCTGTGGTTCGCATAATTGCTCTGGTTGTTGCAGCGTCGACGGGGTCTGCATGGATGGGGATGAGCACAGCGCTTGTGGTATGGGAGGTGCTCCCTGCGAGAGTTGTGACGCCGACGATATCTGCTCCGAAGGTTCATGCGGCGAGCCGCCAGTTGTGGCGGGCCGGTGGCGAATAAACGGTGACGGGACGGTAAGCGACATCCAGGAGAATCGAATGTGGACCCAAGAGGATGCCGGCACCGATATGAGCTGGGCGGATGCCAGGACCTATTGCCTGAACTTGAGCTTGGCCGGTTACTCCGACTGGCGGCTGCCCTTGATCCAGGAGATACGTTCCTTGATTGATGGCTGTTCCGGAAGAGAGGAAGGCGGGAGCTGTCCCGTGGTCGACCCGGATTGTCTGGAAAGCGACTGCAGGGTGATCTCGGAGTGCGGAGGTTGTAGTCTGGATGACGGACCGGGTGAGCACGGCTGCTACTGGCATATGGGGGTCTGGGAGGGGCAGTGCGGACGCCGACACTGGTCGTCTTCGGAGGTAAGCGATAACACCGAGCGTGCATGGTTCGTGTACTTTCGTCAGGCCCGAGTGGACAACTTCACGAAGACGAACGTGACTCATTACGGCGTTCGCTGCGTGAGGTAGGGCGAGATTGGCGCCATTTGCCGAGATAATGAGAGCCGGTGTAGTCCGTGTGAGGAGCAGTGATTCATAGGGAGTTCATGGGCCCGGATCGTTCTGGGATCAGCATGACCCTGGACCCAGCGGCTCTAGGCTGATCCCACAAAAGGTTGAAGCGGAGGCGCGGGTCCAATCGATGGTTCGTTGCGCGAAGTCCTTCTCCGAAGGACTGTTGGGCACATCCGATCCGAAACGCCGCTAATGGACATCTGCCCCGAAGAACGAAATGTTCTACGATGAGCTTGTCCAGCTCTTTGGATAAAGCGAGCGCCTAGGCCCCTTTCGCCCATGAACACGGCCTTCCACAAGACCCGAAAAGGGGATCGCGTATACCTGCATGCCCGCGGCATCTCTGTGCGGCGGTCGCGAAGGACCATACTTCATGGGATGGACATTAGCGCCAGAGGCGGAGAGCTTCTCGCGGTTCTGGGCCCCAGTGGTTGTGGCAAGTCCACGCTATTGCATGCTCTCTCCGGATTTCGGCCTCCTTCCAGGGGCAAGATTAGTCTTGGGGGGCGGGACTTCCTTCGAGAATGGAAGAGCCTTCGTCATTGCATTGGATATGTTCCTCAAGACGACATAGTTCCAACCCAGCTTCGGGTGGAGCCCGTTCTCGACTATGCTGCGCGCCTACGACTCCCCGACCTGGATGAGAGGGCTCGGCATCACCGTGTCGAGAAAGTGCTGCGACAGCTGGGTCTCTTGGATCGCCGAAGGCTGCGTGTAGACCGGCTCTCGGGCGGGCAGCGAAAGAGGGTCAGCATAGCGGTCGAGCTTCTAGCTCAACCGGAAATACTGTTCGCCGACGAGCCATCGAGTGGATTGGACCCGGCACTCGAAGAGGAACTCATGGGTCTATTTCGGCGAATGGCGGACGACGGGTGTCTCGTGGTCCTCACCACTCATGTCATGACCTCACTTCCCCAAGTGGACCGGGTCGTGGTTCTTCACGAGGGCCACCTTGTCTTTTCGGGTCCGCCGGAGGCGGCAAGATCATGGTTTCGCGTGGAGGATTTCGGCGATGTCTATCGCCGCCTTGGTACTCGGCCCGGGAGTGATTGGGCTGCAAGGTGGAGCGGAGGACGAGGCCTTTCGGGAGGATTATCGGGATGAACGGCGGCGCCGAGAACACCACGGCCCGTCGTTCTTGGATGGCTCGCCTATTCAATCGGCGGCAAGCTGCCGTTCTGGCCGACCGCTATCTGGACACAATGCTTGCCGACCGCTGGAATACGCTGCTGCTTCTGCTGCAGGCTCCGCTACTAGCCTTAATGACCGTCATGGTCTGGCAGAATGTTCGTAACCCCACCGCCAGTCTCTACTTCGTTATGGTTCTTTCGGCTCTCTGGCTCGGCTGCATGGATGCCTGCAGGGAGATTGTCAAGGAACGCGCCCTGTTTCTACGCGAACGGATGGTGAACCTGGAGGTGGGAGCCTATCTTTGGAGTAAGCTGCGGGTGCTGGCTCTTTTGAATGCGGTGCAGGTCGTGCTCTATGCGGCGATCGTGACCTCTCAGCTCGATCTGCGTATCGCGATGGGTTGGTTGCTTCTGAACCTGATGCTGACCACACTCGTTGGGACGGCTCTCGGTTTGTTGATCTCTTCGCTGGTGTCTCGAAGCGATCATGCGGTTGGGATCGTGCCCCTTGTGATATTGCCGCAGATTCTCTTTTCCGAGGTTGCCATCGCCTCGGATGCCTTTCGCGGTGCCAGTGAGACGGTCTATCGGCTCATGCCGAGCCGGTGGGCGTTCGAAAACCTGAGGGAGATTGCGCTCGATTCGACAATCACGCTCGAAGCAGCTTTGAAACTCTTGCCTTTGGCAGGGTTTGGGCTCTGTTTCTTGACGCTCTCACTGTTGCTGCTTGCCATGAAGCGGTATTGAGCGTAACCGCGTTCAAAGCCCTCATGCCGCCTGTGATTCTTGCCTTGCGGCAGAGACACCCTCTAACATCGAGCGACACATTACCCAAAACTCCAAGACGGCTGACCTGTGATGCCTCATGCGTAAGCTTGCCATTGCAACCGTGTTCTTCCTGGCCCTGGCCTCTGTCATTATCTGGGCGGCACTGTCTCCTCCCATTCTTGGAGAGAGGCGCATTCTGCATGAGCTCAGCTCGGCGTTCCTCGAGGATCTCCAGTTCAAGGACTTTCGCTCTTCTGGGCTCTACCATCATCCCTTCGAGCAGGATCGAGTCGACATCGGCAAGGCCTTGGAGCGTTTGTTCTTGGTCAAACCCGAGCTCCTCAATATTCGCGACTTTAGATTGGTGCAGAATGAAGTCGACTCGACGGGGCGCCGCGGGCGAACGCTAGTGAACGTGCAGTTCGATGTGCTCAATAGAGACGACAACCCGCGAGAGGCGGATCTGATGTTGTATTGGATGCGTCGACATCC
>SKWY01000032.1 GCA_007128675.1 Deltaproteobacteria bacterium
GAAGCAGCGTCTCATCAAGAATTATGACTACTGCGATATCTGCGCCACAGACGTTTTGAACTTCGTGGCGAGCATCTTCGCGCGAGGCGACACAAAGGAATGATCGAGCTTGTTGGCGAGCTGGCCAGTTCTCTCGACACCGAGATGGCCGGCTCCAATGAGAGCTTCTGCACCCAAGCGAACCGGAGGCAATCTTGTCCCTGACCATCAAGCAGGATCACCGGCGCTTCAAGCAGATCGTCCGTGGAAAGATAAAGAAGAACCTTCGCAAGTACATCAGCCACGGTGAGATGCTGGGCCGGAAGGGTAAGGACATCGTCACCATCCCCCTGCCACAAATTGACATCCCAAGGTTCAAGTTCGGACCAAAGAGCCAGGGAGGCGTCGGGCAGGGTGATGGTGAGGTCGGCGATGTCATCGGCCACGGGGACGAGCAGCCGGGCGAAGGACAAGCGGGTAAGGATCCCGGCGAGCATGTCCTCGAGGTCGACGTCACCCTCGAGGAGCTTGCCAAGATCATGGGAGAGGAGCTCGAGCTGCCAAACATCGAGCCCAAGGGGAAGAAGAGCATCGAATCGGTGAAGACTCGATACTCCGGCATTCACACTACCGGCCCGGAGTCTCTTCGGCACTTTCGTCGAACATACAAGGAAGCACTGAAACGCTCGATCGCGTCGGGCAACTACAATCCGAAGAATCCAATCATAATCCCGATACGAGAGGACAAACGCTACCGCTCGTGGAAAGAGACGCGTCTTCCGGAGTCGAATGCTCTCATCATACTGATGATGGACGTCTCCGGCTCCATGGGAGACGAGCAGAAGGAGCTAGTCCGGATAGAGTCCTTCTG
Source organism: Deltaproteobacteria bacterium (assembly GCA_007128675.1). Classification (GTDB taxonomy): domain Bacteria; phylum Myxococcota; class Myxococcia; order SLRQ01; family SLRQ01; genus SKWY01. The sequence continues at coordinate 851 of SKWY01000032.1, forward strand.
GATCGACACCTGGCTTCGCAGTCAGTACAAGGGGATCGAGACTCGCTACATCATCCACGACGCGGTAGCGCGCGAGGTGGACCGCGAGACTTTCTTCCACACCCGCGAGTCGGGTGGAACCATGATCTCGAGCGCCTACAAGGTCTGCAAGGAGATCATCGAGGCCGATTACGATCCCTCGAGCTGGAATATCTACCCCTTTCACTTCTCGGATGGAGACAACTGGTCTTCAGACGACTCCAGAATGTGCACGGAGTTGCTTCGAGAGTATCTTCTTCCGTGGTCGAATCTGTTTTGCTACGGACAGGTCGAGAGCCCTTACGGATCAGGGCAGTTTCTGAAGGATTTGAAAGAGTCGTTTTCCGGGGAAGAGAAGCTCGTCTGGTCCGAGATCCCGGACCGCGAGGGTATTTATCAATCAATCAAGGACTTTCTCGGAAAGGGCAAGTAGGAGGATGACCTCGTGCCCAAGCCGCTGACAGCACGTCTTTCCACCTTGAAGGACAAGATCGAAGGCTACGCCAACGAGTTCGGCCTGGACTTCTTCGATCAAGTCTTCGAGGTTCTCTCGTATGATGAGATCAACATGGTGGCCTCCTATGGAGGCTTCCCCAAGCGCTATCCTCACTGGCGCTTCGGCATGGACTACGATCGCCTATCGAAGGGCTATGAGTTCGGCCTCTCCAAGATCTACGAGATGGTCATCAACAACGACCCCTGCTACGCCTACCTTCTGGAGAGCAACGCCGAGGTCGACCAGAAGACGGTGATGGCCCACGTCTATGGTCACAATGATTTCTTCAAGAACAACTTCAGCTTCGAGCATACGAACCGAAAGATGGTCGATGAGATGGCGAACCATGCAACTCGCGTGCGTCGCTTCATAGATCGTTTCGGTCTAGAAAAGGTCGAGAGCTTCATCGATTGCTGCCTCTCCGTGGAAAACCTCATCGATCAGCACTCTCCTTTCATCAAGAGAAGATCCTCTCCAATGGAGAAAGAGAGCCGGGAAGCCGAGCGCGAAAAGACCGGTGGAAGATCCGAGGTTCCAAGGCTCAAGGTCGAGCGCTCCTACATGGACGGCTACATCAACCCCGACAATTTCCTGGATTCCCAAAGAGAGCGCATCGAAAAAGAGCAAGATCAAGAAAGATGCTTCCCCGAGCAGCCCGAGCGTGACGTCCTGCTCTTCTTGCTCGACCATGCTCCACTGGAAAGGTGGGAGCGCGACGTCCTGTCCCTAGTTCGCGAGGAAGCCTACTACTTCGCGCCGCAGGGTCAGACCAAGATACTCAACGAGGGCTGGGCTTCGTACTGGCACTCGAAGATCATGACCGAACGCGCGGTTGAAGATCACGACATCATCGACTACGCGACAGCCCACGCCGGTGTCGTCTCGACCGCCGGCGGCCAGCTCAACCCTTACAAGCTCGGCATCGAGCTTCTTCGAGACATCGAGGAGCGCTGGAACAAGGGCTGCTTCGGCAAGGAGTTCGACGAGTGCGACGATATGACCGCGCGCCGCTGCTGGGACCAGGGTCTGGGCCTTGGACGGGAGAAGATCTTCGAGGTGAGACGTCTATACAACGACGTCACCTTCATCGATACCTTCCTCACCCCGGAGTTCTGCGTCGATCAGAAGTTCTTCGTCTACGAGTTCAAGGAGAAGGGAAACCGCTGGGAGATCGTGGACAAGCAGTTCAAAGCGGTAAAGAACAAGCTCCTCTCGATGCTGACCAACTTCGGCCAGCCCATAATCGAGGTCGTCGACGGCAACTACAAGAATCGCGGCGAGCTTCTTTTGTCTCACAGGCATGAAGGCGTGGATCTGAAGCGTGACTACGCCCTCGATACCCTGCAGAACTTGTGCATGATCTGGCGCAGGCCCGTGCACATTCATACCCGCTCCGACGACAAGGGCCTACTGCTCTCCTTCGATGGAGAGGAGCACTCGGAGAAGCACGTCGAGGAGCCCTAGCCCGCGGTCATGGAGCCTGCCCCCGAAGCAGCCCATAGCCGCAACCCGCCGCCGCAGATCGTAGCCGTGGAGCTCCCGGCCGCAGAACACGGCCGGACCGCCTGGGCTCAATCGCTTCCGATGCGCCTAGGCTACCCCGAAGCCTGCGCCGCCTCCGCCTGCGGCTCCACCGTCTCTGGTCCCGACTGACCGAGCGCCTTGTCCTTGAGCTCCCTAAACTTGTCGCTGACCTTCTCGATCTTCTCCTCCACGGCGGGGTCGGGCTCCAGCCCCTCGGTAGCCTTCTGATAGGCGGCGACCATGCTGATCATCGCGAACGCGTCCCCAACAGCCAGCTTCACGATGTAGGCGAGGATCAACAGGACGATCACCGTCCACACCGCCAGCGCCGACGACACCATGGACATCAGCCAGCCCACTGGCAGGACGATTAGCACGAGCACCAGCACCGCTGGGACATACGAGAGGAGCATGAGCACGACGGCGTTCATCAATAGCGGCTTCCAGACCATGCCGTAGAGAATCACTCCCTCCTTGGCCGCCTTCCACATGCTCGCCTCGCGCTCCCAGAAAGCTCGAGCGAGGATGGCCTCGTCAATGTAATCGGTGGCGAACCTGATGACCCGATTGACCATCTGGGAAAGGTTGCGCCCCACATTCCCTGGAATGATCCGCAGAACGCTCGAGACGACGGCGGTGAAACGACGAACGATGGCACGTACGATGTTGTCCACCATGAACATGACGCTCACCTGGCCGAAACGCTCGGTCACCTTCTCCTTGCCCCACTGAAGCTGGCTCTTCCCATCGGGGATGCTCCTCCCGACCAGAAGCTCCGCCACCACCGCGATATGGGCTGCCTGGATCACGTAAAGCACGTACCTTCGAGCCATCCTCATCAGAGGGATCGCTCCACCAAAGGCAATCGCCACGCCAATCACGGCCGCGATGGGATGGATCATCGAAAGCAGCCAAGCAAGGCCGAAGAAGATGGCCACGTAGACCATGGAGGCCAGCCAGAAGAGCATGTAGACACCAAGCCTAACCATTAGGATAGGCATGGTCTGGACCAGGAGCCTGAAAGCTCGCCCAATCTGAATCGAAGAGAAGTCCATGTTCACCTCTATGGTTCGTTCGAGCAGCGCGGCAGCCCGAGTCCATCGAAAGGCGGCAGCATACCAGCGCTTGGCAAGGCTTGCCTATCCGAAACTCGTGTTCGGCCCCATACCACCGCCCTTCGCCTTCACTCCGAATACCCTTGCAAGGCCGCGCCCTTGCCCTTATTGGTCGGCTCTGGAAGATTCGCCGAGGTAAGAGCCCGTCTCTACAAGAACCTTCCTACTCATCGCTCAAAGGACGACCGCCATGACTCGGACCTCAAGCCGTTTCTCGACTCGCCGATCGGGGATCCTCGTCGCAGCGGCATGCGCGCTCCTCCTCGCAGCTCCAGGCCTGCTCCCGGCCGGCGAGGACAAAGGCAAGAGCACCCCACAAGATCAGCCCTCGACAAGTGAGTCGCCTGGCGGCGAGTCGGCCTCGTCCCCATCGGAACCCGAGGAGGCCCCTTCCACCGAGGCCAGCCCTGACGAAACGGACACCGGCGAGGAGGAGGCCCGCGCCCTCCTCGAGCATATCGACGATCTTTTTCGCGGCGAGTCAAGCATCGCCACGATGCGAATGGAGATCCGAACGGAAAGATGGGAGCGCAGCCTGCGAATGCGGGCATGGTCCGAGGGAACCGACAAGTCACTGGTACGCATACTAGCCCCGCCTCGCGAGCGCGGCACGGCCACCCTCCGTGTCGAGGGCGATCTCTGGAACTACCTGCCCAATGTCGATCGAACGATCAAGGTGCCCGCTGGAATGATGAGCGCCTCCTGGATGGGCAGCCACTTCACCAACGATGACCTCGTACAGGAGACTCGCTTTTCCGACGATTACGACTTCGCCATAAGCTCCAGACCGGATGAAGAACCGGCCGGAGTCTGGGTGATCGAGATGACGCCAAAACCCCGAGCACCCGTCGTCTGGGGAAAGGTAATAACGGAGATCGGGGACGAGGAGCGCCTTCCAAACAGCACTCGTTTCTACGACGAGCGCGGACGCCTCATGCGGACCATGAGCTATCACGACGAAAGAGACATCGATGATCGCCGCATCCCGACCCGCATCCGGCTGACTCCCGAGGACAAGCCGGGTGAGTACACGGAGATGGTCTACGAGGAGATCTCATTCGATGTCGACATCCCGGCCGGCACCTTCACCATTCAGGCCCTTCGCCGCTGATCTCGCCTTTGGCCGCGCAATTACACGAGCCCCTTCAACTTGAGTATTCTCTCCCGCATCGCCTGGCGTAACGTCGGCCGCCACCTTCGCCGCTCCATCATCACGGCTACGGCCATGGGCGTCGGAGTCGCGATGTGCATAGCGATCATTGCGTTCGCCGACGGCTGGCTCGGGCAAATGTTCGAGACAGTGGTCGGCCAGCAGGTCGGCCACGGGCAAATCCACTCCCCCGACTACCCTCGCCAGCGCCTGATCTACGAAACCATCGAGGACACAAGGGGACTAGTCGACGCCCTCGATGCTCTGGAGGTGACAGCCGGCGTGTCCCCTCGCGCGCAGGGGTTCGCTCTTCTCGCCGTCGGAGAGGAGGCCGCCGGTGCTCAGCTCGTTGGGATCGACCCAGAAAGAGAGCGCACGGTGACCGGCATAGCCGGCAGCATAATCGAGGGCAGCTATCTCGACGGTACATCGGGACAGATAATTCTCGGCATGGGCATCGCCGAGTCACTAAGAGCGAGTCTCGGCGACGAAGTCGTCGCCGTGACCCAGGCAGCCGACGGCTCGATGGGTAACGAGATCTATGAGGTCATCGGAATCTATCGAACAGGCTCGGCTCGGCTCGATCGCGGAGGCGCCTTCGTCTCGTTGAACGACATTCAAGAACTGCTTGTGCTTGGCGGCGATGTTCATGAGATTGCAATGGCGACGCATCATAGAGACGATGTCGATGCTCTCGTATCCACCGCAAGAGAGGTTGCCGCTGGGCGAGATCTTCTGGTGCGTCCCTGGACAGAGATAGATCCCGCCACGGCTCAGATCCTGAGCATGATGGATGCCGTCATCTGGATCATCCTCTTCTTCATCTTCTCCGTGGCGTCTCTTGGTGTCCTGAACACAATGCTCATGTCCGTATTCGAGCGGATTAGAGAGCTAGGCGTGCTGCAGGCGCTCGGGCTTCGGCCCTTCAAGGTTCTGCGGCTCGTGCTCTGGGAGACCCTCTTCCTCTCGCTCCTCGCCGCCATCATGGGAGGCAGCGTGGGAGTTCTCCTCGCTCATCTTTTGGAAGTGCGTGGCCTGGATCTTTCGGCACTCATGGGAGACATCACATACGGAGGAATGATCTTCGAGCCGATTATCTTCGGCGAGCTTCGCTTCGATCGGGTGCTAGTGATCATCGCGTTCATGTTCGTCATCTCCTTTCTAGCGTCGATCTGGCCCGCCGTTCGAGCAGCGCGCCTCGATCCCGTCGCGGCAATGAGGCAGACCTAGAATGGGCCTTGGACGCTACATAACCATTGCGTGGCGAAATCTCGGCCGGAATCGGCGCCGAACAGTGGTCACCGGTTCGGCCATATCCCTTGGGCTCGCCATGTTCATCGTGGTGATGGCCATCGAGGACGGCTCCTACCGACAGCTCCTCGAAACAGGGGTCAGCCAGCTTGCCGGCCATGTAGTCGTCCAGGGAGAGGGTTATCAGAGAAACCCGGAGGTAACCAACGTCGTGGAGTCCACCCGGGGCGTATCGGCTTCGCTCGACGCCGAGGTGGAAGGCGCCCTGATCCTGCGGCGCACCTTCGTTCAGGGGCTGCTCAGCTCTCCCGCCGGCGCTTCGGGGGTGGAGATAATCGGCGTGGAACCCGACCTAGAAGCCCAAATCAACGATCTTGCCGACAGGCTCATCGAAGGAGAGTGGGTCGAGACGGATCTGGACATCGTCGTGGGTCGGCTTCTCGCCGATACCCTCGATGTAGGCCTTGGAGATCGGGTGGTCCTAATGGCCTCGAGAAGAGGCGACCTGGAGTCGTGGCTGTTTCGGGTCAGCGGAATCTTCGAGACAGGAATGGACGAAATGGACGGCTTCCTGGCGCTGGCCCATACGCAGGCGATCCAAGAGATGATGAGCCTTGGCGAGGATGTGCACCAGATCTCCGTGCATCTATCCGACCCGAGGCGCACCTGGGATGTCCTTGGTCTGGTCCAGGACACTCTAGAAGGTCACGACTTGGAAATCCTCTCCTGGCAAGAAGCCTTGCCCGAACTCTACGAGCTGATGCTCTTCGATCAAGCCGGCACCTTCGTGTTCATCGCCATCGTGGCCTTCATAGTGGGCCTTGGCATCCTAAACACCGTGTTGATGTCCGTGCTAGAGCGCATGCGCGAGTTCGGAGTCCTCTTGTCGCTTGGCCTCTCTCCGAACAAGCTTGGCCTCCTGGTGTTGCTGGAGTCCTTGCTATTAGGCATCGTCGCGGTCGCGATAGGGATAGGGCTGGGGCTGCTCGGATCCTGGCCGCTATCGGTCTGGGGGGTGGATGCCACGGCCATCGTTGGAGACTCCTTCGAGGCCGGCGGAGTAGCCTGGGATATGCACATCTATGCTCACGTCTACCCCGAAAGAATCGTGACCTTCGCGGTGGCGGGAATCGTCGTTACGCTCCTTGCAACCATCTACCCCGTCGTGAAGGCCTATCGCCTGCAGCCCGTCCAGGCCATGCAGCAGCACTAGCACGATCGGAAGAGCCCATGGCAATCGTAGAAACCCGAGAGTTGAAGAAGACCTACCGGCAAGGAAGGCTCGAGGTACACGCCCTCCAGGGAGTGGATCTAAAGATCGAGCCAGGCGAGTTCACTGTTTTGATGGGCCCTTCGGGCTGCGGGAAGACGACTCTACTGAACATCATCGGCACGCTGGACGCTCCGACATCGGGCCGAGTGATTCTGGAGGGGAGCGACGTCTCCCAGCTTTCCAAGACCGAGCGCGCCGCGCTGCGCCTCTCCCGTCTCGGCTTCGTTTTTCAGGCTTACAACCTTCTCCCCGTGCTCTCGGCATATGAGAACACGGAGTTCGTCCTGCTCATGCGCGGAGTTCCGACGGAGGAGAGAAGAGCCAGCGTGATGAAGATCCTCGACGAAGTTGGACTCTCGGGGATGGAGGATCGGCGGCCGAACGAACTGTCGGGCGGTCAGCAGCAGCGCGTTGCCGTGGCCCGCGCGATAGTCGGAGAGCCGGCGCTGATTCTAGCCGACGAGCCCACGGCGAACCTGGACTCCAGAACCGCGGGCGAGCTCATCTCGACGATGCGAAGGTTGAACGAAGAACATGGTCTCACGTTCCTCTTCGCAACGCACGATCCCGACGTAATGGCCCAGGCAAGAAGAATCATTCGCCTCGTCGACGGGAAGATAGCCGAGGATAAGAGACAGTGAGACGCCTCTTTCAGATGAGCCAAGGCGCCAGAGCGCTCGGCTGCATCCTTCTTCTTTGTCTCGCCTGCGCAAGAGAGGCCGGCGCCATTGAAGAAGAGGGGATCGATCTTCATCTGGCTGGAGATATCAAGGGTTTCTACTTCTCCATCTTCCCCTACGAAAGCTCCTTTCTTCCCGACGAACCCTTCGGTCAGGCAGTCCTGGACCTAAGGCTCAAGCTCGATGCCCGTTACGGCTCCTCGGTGCGCGTCGATCTCCACCATCAGCTGACCACAACCACGGTCTCGGCGTTGGGGCTCGGCGACGGCCTGATGGCTCCGGCACAGGGCGAGAGGGATCTTCCTCAAGCCGTCGACCTCTCCTGGCGGGCCACGGACGACCCTTCACATACGATCGAGGGCCGCATGGATCGGCTGGCTGTAAGGCTTCGATTCCCGACCTTTCATCTCGTCGCCGGCCGGCAAGCCGTCACCTTCGGCAGAGCCTACTTCTTCACTCCCCTCGATCTGGTCGCCCCCTTCTCTCCCCTAGTCGTCGATCGCGAGTACAAGCCGGGAATCGACGCGGTCCGGGCCGATTACTTCTTCGGTGTCGGGGGTCAGGTGACAGCTCTTGCCGCGTACGCGGGCTCCTGGGAGACCGATGGGCTGATCTTCGCCGGAAGGGCGGGGATGACCTTGGCGGGATGGGATCTGGCTCTCTTCTCGGCGGCGGCCCATCGAGATTTCGTTCTGGGACTCGAAAGCTCGGGTGCGGCGGGGCCGGTTTCGGTTCGCGCCGAGGGCACCTTGACCTTTCCTTCCGGAGACGAAGACGATCCCTTCGTTCGAGCCGTGGCCGGGGCCGATCATCTGCTTCTTGCCGGCAAGCTGCAACTGACCGGCGAAGTCTACATGCAAACGATCGGGGTGGATGATCCGGCGGACATCCTCGAACTGGCCATGACCGAACGCTACTTGCGCAACGAGCTTTGGACGATGGGGAGGTGGTATACCGCCGTGAGCGCCCGCTACGAGCTATCGCCCCTGATTCACGTCTCCGGCTTCGGCGTCATCAACCTCGCCGATCCGAGCGCTCTCATCGGACCTGGTCTCTCCTGGTCCATAGCCGACTCGGCGCACCTGGTGGCTGGAGCCTACCTAGCCCTTGGCGACCGGCCCGAAGAAGAGGTCCCCTTCATGGTAGAGCCAAAAAGCGAGCTAGGCCTCTACCCGAGCACGGCATACGTCGCTATTCAGAGCTACTTCTAGAGCTTGCCTCATCGATTGGCTCGAAGATGGTCCGGACCCGAATTATCGAGATGACGCGGGAGGCGCATGCGCCGCAGCAAAGCGACGCATGGGAGAAGACGGAATGATTAGCCCTCGTCCGCCGACAGGGCTGCGATTACCGCCGACGTCCTACCGCCCGCCTCACGGTCCAACATCATCAGGCCCGCCGGCTGACAGTCCGACATCTCGATCATCTTGATCCACTGATCCGCCGTCGCCTCCTCCTCGACCTGCTCATCGACGAACCATTTCAAGAAGCTCTGGGTCGCATGATCGCGTAGCTCCACGGCAAGATCGACAAGCTCGTGAATCTTACCGGTCACGACTCGTTCATGCTCCAGCGCGGCCTCGAAAACCACCTTGAGCGACTGCCATTCCACCGGCGGCGCGGGGATGGCATCGAAGATGACCCTGCCGCCGCGATCGTGGATGAACTTGTAGAACCTCATCGCATGCTCCATCTCCTCGGCGGCCTGAGACGACATCCACGAGGCGAAGCCGCCAAGGTCGACAGACTCCAGGTAGGCGGCCATGGCCGCATAGATATAGCCGGAGTGAATCTCGAAGTTCATCTGGTCGTTCAGGGCCTTTTGCATCTTTTCGGACAGCATTATCTTGGTCTCCTTGAGAGTTTGCGCTCGAGGTGGGTTTCATCTTGAGTCTGACTTCCTACAGAAGCGGTATCGGGGGCAACAACGAAGTAGCACCTCTGTCAATATGGTCTAGAGTTACCTGGCCCTCCTGCCGCCCCGACATGAATGAGATCATGCGCGGAGCTCGCCGCTCGGGGTAATCTTCGTCCTAGCGGCCGAGAATGCAAGCGGCAAAACAAGGAGTTCATCGTGAAGCTTTCAAAGTTCCTGCAAGAAGAGTGGCGTCCCGCCCTTGGCTGCACGGAGCCGGCCTCGATTGCCTATGCCGCGGCCCGCGCCGCCTCTTTGGGAAAAAGGGACGGCATTACCGGTGTCCACCTGGTTTGCGATCCACGGATCTACAAGAACTGCTACGCCGTGGGAGTGCCGCATTCGGAGCATAAAGTGGGCATCCTGTGGACGCTCGCCATCGGCGCCTTGCTTCCCGATCCATCCCTCGAGCTCGAGTGCTTCCGGCAGATAGACGCCTCCATCCTCGAGGGAGCAAGCAGGCTGCTCGAGGCGAGTGCCGTATCGGTGGAGGTAGACAGCTCTCGAACCGAGCTATTCATCGAAGTCAAGGTAGAGCGCGGGCCACAGAAGGCAATCGCAACCATAGAAGGAGGACACACTCGGCTCACGAAGCTCGAGGTCGACAAGGAGGCTCATCCCTTGGACATAGATCCCGTCGACACGGCGGGGTCGTGCCGGGAGCGCCTCTCCCGTCTCTCCTTTGACGAGCTCATCGAGCTGACATCGGACATAGAGGAGCCAGACCGAGAAGCTCTGCGCCGGGGCATGGAGCTGAACGAGGCCATCTCCAGGCATGGCCTCGGTCTGCTCCCAAAGAGGTTCGTCGATGTAAAGGATCAGGATCCCCTGACTCGAGTTAGTCGCCTGGTGTGCGCGGGAGTCCATGCCAGGATGACCGGCGAGGACTTCACGGTCATGTCGCTCGCCGGCTCGGGCAACAAGGGGATCGTCTGCTCCGTACCTCTATCGGTCTATGCGCGCGAGGCCGGCCACGACCAAAAGGACGCGGAGAAGGCCCTGGCGCTGGCCTGTCTTCTCACATCGGCGACGACCCATCATCTTGGTACTCTTTCGGCGGTCTGCGGCTGCTCCAACGCCGCCGGCATTGGTCTTGCCGCCGGTCTGGTGCTTCTCGAGGGAGGCGGCCCCGAGGAGATCTCCATGGCGGTGAACAACATGGTTGGGAACGTGACGGGCATGATCTGCGATGGAGCCAAGATTGGCTGCGCCATGAAGACTATGACCTCCGTAGACGCGGCCTTTCGCTCCACCGCCCTCGCTCTATCCGGCATAGGCATTCCCTTCTCCGATGGGATAGTCGGAAGAGACGGAGCCGAGTCCTTGCGCCATCTAGGCAAGATCGCGACTCGCGGCATGTCCCACACCGACGAGGAGATCCTTCGGATCATGCAAGCCAAGCTGGGCTTCGATGAGGGCTGACAAGCCCGAGTACATGGGAAGGCACCACGAACGCCGTCTGATTCCACTGCGCGAAATCCACCGGATGCAAGAAGGCTCCCCGCCACGAGGCTGAACGATCCCGCGCCCTCGAGAAGCAGGAAACCGGGGCTAGGATGGAGCACGACCGGTGCATCCAACGCAGGCGCCCCAAAGGACGCCGGCATACCCCGAGCATCGAACACGGCCAGATATTGGAAACAGGAGCACCAAGGGACACCGGCGGACCCTGAGCATCGCGCCAGGCCATGGCCCGAGGCTTGCAGTTCACCCCTATCAAGCCGGCTCCAATAACTCTCAATCCCACAAGTTACCGAAATTACTAGACAGATACCTTCAGTAATCCGAGGAGGCATACCATGAAAATCCGACGCCCAGCTCGCCAATGGCCTATTCATCCCTCTCTAGTCGCGATTGGCTGTCTGGCCGCCGTGAGCCTCACCGCTTGCGAGGAGGACATCGGACCACAGCCGCCAAACTTCGACACCACCAACTACCAGCTTCGTCCGGCCCAGAGCTGCGATGACGTCAAGGAGATGATCATCGACGCCCTTACCGAAGAAATCTTGGAGTACCGCTACTCCTACGGCGGCTGGGCGGTAGCCGAGGTCGACGCGGCCGAGGGCGCGCCAGATTCCGGGGGGACCCGGGGTGATGCTCCGTCGGACTACACCGAGACCAATGTCCAGGAAGCAGGTGTGGACGAGCCCGACATCGTCAAGACCGACGGCCAGTTCATATACGCGCTGCACCAGGAAAGCTTGCTCATCCTAAAGAGCTGGCCTCCAGAGGATACGGATATCGTCGGTCAGCTCGACCTTTCGACAAACTCATCGGCCACATTCCCGCGCAACCTGTTCCTATACGAAGACAGAGTCGCCGTGTTCTCCCAAGTCTCCTACTTGAGTGGAGACAGACGGTTCAGCGGAACTCGCATCTCCATCGTCGACGTCTCCGATCGCACCGAGCCAGTCCTCATGCAGAACCGGGACATCGAAGGATTTCACGTAAGCGCCCGGATGATCGGCAGCCGCGTCTACCAGGTAACCAATACCTGGCTGAACCTACCCA
>SKWY01000414.1 GCA_007128675.1 Deltaproteobacteria bacterium
CACCGACTCCCAAGGGCCACCCGTGACCTCGGCCGGCTCATCGAAAACATCCTCAGCCGATCCAGCTCCTAACCCAAGTTGATAGGCTTCGTTGGCTCCCCAGCACCACAGAGTTTCATCCGAACGTACGGCGCAAGTATGCGACCTACCGGCGGCGACATCGATCCAGCTCGTGCCTTCCTGCACTACCGACGGGGTAGAGCGCTCAATCTCGTTCGGGGGCAGCGCTAGCTGTCCGTGCTCGTTCGAACCCCAGCACCAAAGAGCGGCATCGGTGTCGATGGCGCAGGCATGGTTTGATCCGAGAGCGAGATGCGCTACTGGAGGCAGATCCGAGACCTCTTTGGGAGACGGATCAGAATCGTAGTCCCAGGGCTCATCTCCGCGCGCTCCGTATCCATTGCTGCCCCAGCACCATGGAGAGCCCCCGTCCCTGATTCCGCATGCCCAAAAAGAGTCGGAAGCTTCGACCGAGAGCCATCCATCGGAGACCAGTGTTGCAGTTTCGAGCTCGCTCGTAGTTCCGAGCCCGAGCTGTCCGAAATCGTTCCTACCCCAACACCAAAGCTCACCGGCATTGCGGAGCCCACAAGCATAGTCGAAGCCAATAGCCACGGACTCCCAGTCCGTACCCTCCATCTCCAAGGGTTCGTTGTGGCGCCAGCCCTCGGCTTCTCCCGTCTCGACCATGAAGTCCAGGCCCCAGCAAGACAGAGCACCGTCGACACCCACCTGGCAAGAGATCTGATTACCGACATCGAAGTCTTGGCTCTCTGCCAGCACCAGCACCGGAGACTCGGGTTGGCCCGCACTTCCGATGCCAAGCTGCCCTTCCTTGTTATCTCCCCAGCAAAGAACGGTGCCGTCCTCGCGAAGACCGCAAGCATGACCGTCTCACATTGAGAGTTCAATCCACGGGACCGATCCGGTGTCGGCTAGTCGAGGAGAAAGGGAATTATGCCATGCTAGCCCCGCTCTTCCCCAGCAATACAGAGCGCCCGTTTCCGAGATGCTCTCCCGAGGTGACCTGTCCTTTGAAAGTGGATGGATCGCATCCAGCCGCATGGCGGAGGCCAGAGATGAGCCTGGCCTCATTTATTGGCTTGCTTCCAGGACGATGGTTGCCGTTGCTTGAACGCAACCCGGCGGACAGTCGATTCCATTTGGATAGACCAGCTCGGGGTCTATATCGATTGCGCCCGAAAACACATATGGCGGCGCATCGTTGGTTTGAATGTCTAGTTCAACCTCGGTGATGTCTTCGGTAAGCCCTCTGATAGCAACACGAGAGTCCTGGCACGCATAGCTTGGATCCCAGTTGTGCGGATCGGGGTGCGGGCATTCGAAATCGATCGTTTCCAGGCCCATGATCACGCTTCCCGACACTTCTTGCTCAACATTCCGAGGAGCGTCGTCAAGGCCATCCTCGATTGCCATGATGAGATACAGATGGTCATCGCATCCCAAAGAAGTGCAAAAGGTGGGGCAACCGCCAAGGATCAGGGGCATTCCTGCAAGCTTGAGCAGAACGACAAAGGTCAGGGCGACGCGAATAGATTGCTTCTTTGGCAGCGCCTTCATGTTAGTCCTCCTTCGGACGGCTCGAAAAGCTAATCCCTCTTGCTTTCTTGTCCACGTTGCAATCAAAATCGGCATCATACGGATATAGCAGCATTATCATCAAGCTCAACTCGAGGAAAGGACATCCCCCGGCCCACGGCGGATAGGCATTCTTACGCGGTTGGGTGCGAACTCCGGTTCGAAGGCCGACCTTTCTCTCCCAGGTACGCCATGTGAACGACTCCAAGCGGGAGAACAGCCGCAAGACAACACTTCCATCCGGACTGGCCGGCTCAATCGTCCCAAGCCCCCGCTGATCAGTGTCTATACGTCTGCCGCGTCAGTTGGCGGTCACATGCCAATGGGAATTCCCGCGTCTTCTATCGCGAGATGAGTTCTACCGACGGGTTCGAGTTTCCTGTATCTCCAGTCTAGCTTCCAACAGATCGGCGATCTTACGTTCGTCATGGAGACAGCCGGATGTGACGTGAATTGAATCCAAGGAATCCATGTCCTTTGGATTGCGCAGGATCGGAATCACCTGACCTTTGGCCAGAGCTAGTGAGACGCTCAAAGCCTCCCCGGGCATGAGCATGACGACCACCGTGTCGCACTGCAGATCATCCTCGGAAAGAAGGCCTGGGGAGGAGTCCGATCTCACTCCACCGGAGGCAAGAACGACGGCGTTTTCCACCAGTAGTCGAGCGACATCATCGCCTCGACGAGCGGGATCGGGGGGGCCTACGTAAACTAGGTCGACATGGTCCCCCGGCTGAATCCAAGCCTCCGTGCGGCACTTCCCCTCAATGGGAATACGAACCGCTCTGCGTTGCTTTCCTATCTCATGTGAGATTGGGCGAGCTCTGGCGAACTCGAAGTCGGCCCACCGAAAGAGATCGCCTTGTTGTAAGGGAGTGCCGAGCCTTTGACCCACGATGTAGTTGACGGAATCGGGACGAACCACGGAGCCTGTAACGAATCGCTCGGGAATCGGGTGTGGTTGCACCATCTCCATGTTGACAACAGTGCCTTCCGCGATGTCACGAGAAGCCACAAGTATGTTTTCGAGGGTCCATCCCTTTCTTTCTGCTCGCGCTTCTTCTCGAAGCTCCTGGCTTTGCGAGCAGCCCATGATCCCGGCAATGAGACCACCTCCTATCAGCCCAATCATCGCCGTAAGAAAGAAAACCAAAAGACCGCTCGTCTTGTGCTTTGTCATTTTCGACTCTTCGATAGTAGGTTGCTTGTGGGTTAGGTTGCTCAAACGCATGGCAGCCCGGCCTCATTTGGGACTTTCATTACGTGGCACGAGGACGCGGGCGCACCAGTATAGCCGGTGCTCACGGGCCTTAGCCCAACATACGCGTAGCTCAGCTTACAGGGGGGAGAGCGAAGCGAGCAAGTGCCCCATCTCGGAAATTTCGCGGCCGGTTGCGGGGGCGGATAAATGGCGAAAGAAGCTCTTGCGTCATTGACGACATTGCCCCGGATGCAATGGGAGCAGATGAATGGGGACAGGCGGGATTCTCAATGGAAGCAATCATATCTTATACGGTCGGCTAACTCAGATCGTACATTTGCTCTCATAATAGGTACGATCTGGGACGAGATGAGTCGTTTTGATCAAATCCACGTTCTGAGCAAGGATGAACAAGGGTGGAGAGTTGTCGCATCATGGAAGAGTAACGCATCTTTGGGTTTCCTCGATGTGACTTACAATGGAATTCCCGAGGTCGTTCACGGGGCGGCTATAATGCAATAAATATAAATAGTATCTTCCCAGAAATTACCTTTGTCGTTGGTGTAGATGATTGCGTTTGATGGGATAAGTGGCCCCTAGTGGGATTTGGTCGAACCCAGTGTGGCTACTTGCTCGCCGCGCGCGCCCTTTGCCCGCTGCGCGCCACTTGGGGGGAAATATTCAC
>SKWY01000528.1 GCA_007128675.1 Deltaproteobacteria bacterium
AGGAACGCCGACGCGAACCGACGTTCAAGGGCATCACCACACTTGGCTACAAGGCTCGTCACCCCTCACTGTATGTAGCCAAGGGCCCTCAACGCCTCCTCGGTCTCCTCGTCGATCGTGGCCTCCTCCGCGACAAACGGCCTTTCTCCGGCGGCAAGCTCCTCGTGAAGCCTTGCAAGGCGCTCGACGACTTCCGGTCTCGCCTCGGCCAGGTTTTTCAGCTCCCCTGGATCGCTCTCCAGATCGTATAGCTCCACGGTTCCCCGAACGATGGGATACTCGGGGTAGATGTCGCGCCGGGTACGAAGATGTCGGATGTACTTGAACTGGGGGGTAACGACTCCGGTCAGCTGTCTTCCCGTATGCTCCAGGTAGGCTGCCATGGGTCCCGAGCTTTCTCCTCTGGCGACGGTCCAAACATCCTGACCTCTTGCTTGCTCGGGGACCTGTAGCCCTAGAATCCGAAGGATCGTCGGCTTCAGATCCACGAGCGAAACGATGGCGTCCACTTGTTTTCCCTCGGGGCCGTCCGGCAAGCGGACAATCAGAGGAATCCGCGCCGTAACCTCGTAGAGCCCTCCGTGGGAAAACCAGATCTCGTGCTCACCGAGGGACTCGCCATGATCGGAGGTGAACACGAAAAGCGTGTTCTCCCACTGATCGTTCTTCTTCAGCCTGTCTATGAGCCGCCCCACCTTCCCATCAATCCACGTCACCGAGCCCTTGTAATGGCCGATCACGTAGTCTTTGTCCGTTATCCCGCGAAGCCACCTCTCCACATGCTCGTTGTCTCGCATGTCGATGGGGAACCGAGGCCACACCTCCTGTAGAGATCCGGACTCTCGACCGCGAGGGTCTCTATCCTCGGGGTAGTACATGCGATCGAACTCTCCCGGCGCATGGTAGGGCGTATGGTTGTCGATGTAATGGACCCACAGGAAGAAGGGATCATCCGGGGCTTGCTTGCGGCGGTCGAAGAAGTCGAGCACCCACCTGTTGGTGGCATCGGCCTTTCGTATCCTGTCACCGCGATTTATCTCGTCTATGCCCTGGGGGACGTTCGTAACCTCCGGATTCAGCCAGGGCATGTTTATGTAGGCTGCCGTATGCCATCCCGCTTCCTTCAAGATCTCGGGCAACATGACTACCTCGTCGGAGACCCGATCCATGTTGCTGTAGACCCCGTGATCCTGGGGATATAGGGACGAGAAGAGGCTTGCGAAGGAAGGAGTGGTGGTGGTGATGTTCGTGTAGGCTCGCCTGAAGTTGACGCCCTTCGAAGCTAGGGCGTCGAGTCTGGGAGTTCGCACCTCCTCGTTGCCGTTGACGCCTAGCATGTCTCCCCGAAGAGTATCGGCCGTAATCAGCACCACGTTCAGAGGCCTGGGACTCTCGGGCGGATGAGGCCCGCGAGCAGGGCCTTCTTCATCCCCCGAAGCCTCCTCCTCGGGCGAGGTTTCCCCTTCCGTGGGCCTCACCAGGCCGACTCCATCGCCTTCCTCCTCCACCTTGTGGCCGGCAAGGCTAACGGCCCTCGATCTCTTTTCCTCGTCATCCGTCGATCCGTCCTGCCGGCAACTGGGGGCCAGGGGAACGACAAAGAACACGAAGAAGAGAAGGGACAAGGATCCCGCCGCCAAGAAGCGGCCCCTACACGAGTTTTGCTGCATCATTGACTCCGCATCTCGACGAAGACGGGGCTCGACCAGGCGACATCCACTCCAGCCTCCCCCTCTCCCTGTACAAGGCGAACGTAATAGACGTGTCTGACCGATAGATCGGACTCATCTCGCCAGAAACCGCTTCCAGAGCCTTCCTCGAGCTCCTCTCGATGAACGGGCTCACCATCTCGAATCACCATTAGGTAACGTGGTGTCGTAGTCGTCGCGTAGGACCACCGAACGATGGGTGGTCCTTCCACACGCAGTCGCTCCCGCTGTGAATGCGGCGATCCGCCGATCCTCCCCTCCTTGCCCATTACCACCCCAGAGACAGATACCTGAAGGAGCATTGGAGCCCCGCTCGTAGCGTATGTGAGGCGAGCATGCATCGCATCCCAAATGGCGGCCCTCGACAGCTCGTGAACGACCACGCCGGTCAGACCCTGATCCCAGGGATCCTTCCTGCGGCCGAGGCCATGATGCCAAAGGAGCCCGTGGGAGTCCGAACCGCCAAGAAAACCGAAAACGTGCCCCCGCGAGAGTCCATGAACGATGAGGCCATCTTCGTGATCTCCCCTTGGAGAGATAGGCGCATCGTCCATTGCCTTCCGCTCGAACGCACCGTGGACCGACACGATCTCCACGTGACGCTGCACGGAGGGATCGAGATTCTCCCAGTCGGTCCCCGTCCAGGCCGTATGATGGGCGGCCGAAAGTGCTCGCTGACTACCCAGCACGCGGTTGAGGGATGCCGTGTCCGGATAGCCATCCCTGGAGCCGGGCTGCGGCATCATGGGATCGCCCCGGTAGTACACGTTGCGATGCCCCGCGCCCCTGGGTATCGGCGGAGTGGTCCACTCGAAGCCGTGAAGAGTTGCGAAGCCATCGAGCTTGTCGAACCAATCGGTCACCCAGGCTATCTCGGCATGCTTCGAAGGGAACATCCGGCTTCCGACGATATAGTCATGGTCCGTGAGCACGGCGAAGTCCATGCCCCGGACCCTGGCCCTGGCATAGACCTCGTCGGCCGGACCGGTGCCATCGGATAGCGCCGAGTGCATGTGGACGTCTCCAAGAGCTATGCGCCGGTTTGGGGAGTCGGGTCCAAGCACGTCGGGATCCACGGGACGAGTCTTGCCGGCTGCCTGCCTCCAGGCGGCGTTGAATGGCAGCTCTTCATCCGGCACGGCTCCGATGGGAGCGAAGGGCGGCGGACCGGACCCCGGCTGCTCGAAGGTGAAGCGCTCGAGGACGGCCTCGTGGCGCGCGCGACGAACCATGAGAAGAGTGCCGTCACCCGCCATAGTGGCTCTGGCGCGGGCGCCGCGAGCCCCCCAGCCGTGTCTCGTCAAATCGAGTGGTGGTCTCACTCCATCGGAATCGACGATATGGAGGTAGGCGCCCTGGGATGGTCTCGTCACGATAGCGAGCCGGCCATCGGATCCCGCTACGAGCGCCGGAAACTCGGCTCCCTGCTGCTCTCCCTCGGGAGTCCGTCCGCCCGCGGCGTCGAAAAGCCCCAGCTCTCGGACCGTACCGTCCTCTTCAACGAGCCGAATTCGCCACCACTTCGTGAGTGGATGCCGACAGCTCGAGTGGTACGCCACCAGAACCCCGCTATTGTCTGGCGCCCTTGCGAGCGCGGGAGCGGCCTGTATCGATCCACGAGCATCGACCTCGACGATGGCTCCCCATGGGCTGTCACCATTTGGAGTCTCGGGCTCCTGCCTCGATCGCATCAGCACATCGTAGCGGGGATCGAGAGCGCCGGGCTCCACGGTTGGATCGAGCCTATCCCAGGCAACATGAACTACGCCTTCGTTCGCGAGCACCGCCGGCCTTCTGTCGAATGGCCCCTCCGAGATGAGCTCGGCGGCCGTCAAGGGCTCCCCTCCAGCCGAGTAGGCGCGCCATGCAATGCGGTCGCCCGCCTCCCATACCAGGTGAACTCTTCCATCGGGGGCGACGTCCATGGCCGGATCGCAATGTCTATTCGAGCCTTTTGAAACAAGCACGATATCGCTCATGGGCTCGGGCCAGACGCGGCGAAGATAGACCGCCCGCTCATGATCGCCCGGCGCGTCCGCCTCTTCTCGCCCGCACCAGGAAAGCCAGACGGCGCCATCCTGCCCGGCGGCCAACACCGGGTTCCAGGCCCTGGCTCCCGATGAAGCGGGGCGGGGCTCACGGGGCTCGGCAAGCGGGGACTCGAGGTCCCTGACAATGACGGTCTCCGTATCGTCGGAGGCCCTGGATACGAAGGCAACGACGACGAGGCCTTCTCCGGTTGCGGCAACCGCGGGCGCATCGTTGTCCATGCCGTCGGCAAGAGGCACGGGTTCAAGGCGCGTCACACCGAGCTTGGTGCCGCGGGGCGGCAGAGCAATAGGCCTGTCGCGGCCACCGAAGGGGCACTCACTTGCCGGCCTTTGGGCAAGCCAGTCGGCATCGACAGCCTTGCCTTCCGGCTTGGCCTTACCGTCTCGCGGTGCTGTCGAGGGGGCCTCATCGGCAGCATCATCAGAGTCATTCGCTTCCTTGCTCGAAGACACCAGACCCGCCGATTCTTCGACGGATTCGACATCGGCGGACGGCAGCTCCTGGAGCCCGGCTCGAGCCTGTGAAGCTATCCGAGAATCGGCGGGACATTTTTCGGGGGTGGACAAAGCTTCTTCCCCCGGAGACGGCCGAGCGGCGTGGCAGCCGAAAAGAAGCACGAAAGTGATCGCAAAAAGGCACGGCCACGAGCTGCTCCCAAAGCTGAGCCGGCCCCTTTCGGCACGGTAGGGACTAGTAGTGCAGCCATGCTTCCCGTCGCCTACATGCCGTCCGTAATGAGCTTCTCTCGACACCACAGGCACAATACGAGAGGAAAGAGCGGCCTGGCAATGGGAGCACCTACTCTCGTTTGCCGAAACGACCTTCCCACGGCACCCAAAACATCGCTCAATCGAACCACGGCATGAAACGCGGTTCCCTGCGCCGGTCTATGAAGTTAATTCTCCAACAGGGCCGCGGGCCGATCCTTGTTCCTACCAGGTCCCGAGACCTTCCCACGACCAGCACCCTTCGGCTAACAAGGCTCAAGGCAAATGAACGAGAAGGCTAGCTCACTTTTGAATCGCCTCACCGTGATTCTTCACCATACACGCAGCGCCGACAACGTAGGCGGGACAGCCAGAGCCATGGCCAACATGGGCCTTCGAAGGCTCGTCTTGGCCGAGCCCGCGGCGTGGGATCGAGCTCGAGCTCGAAGAGTGGCTACCGAGGCAGCAGATCTACTCGAAGAGGCCGCCTTCGTCCCAAGGCTCGAGGATGCCCTGGACGAGACGACCCTCTTCATCGCCACAAGCGCACGCTCGAGAGAGGGGTTGCCCCACATCGAGCCCGAAGAAGCTGCGAACGTCTTGCTGCAAGAGGCTGGCCGCGGCGGCCTACCTTCCCTCGTCTTCGGCGATGAGAGATCGGGTCTCGAAAGATGGGTGCTCGATCGGGCCTTCGCCATCTCGAGGATCCCGACTAGCCAAGCTGCTACCTCGCTGAACCTCGCGCAGAGCGTCATGGTGCATGCTTACATCCTTCGCCGCGCTGCTGAATCAGGGTTTTCGAACGAGCCGACGCCGGCTTCTTCGAAGCAGCGGGACCATCGCCGGCCTCGCCCTGCCGGCGCCTGGGCCCAGGCACCCACAGCAATGTCGGCGGAAGATCTGGCGCGGCTTCGAAGCAGGGCCAAGGCCCTCCTCCTAGAGGCAGGCTATCTCAACCCGCAGCAGCCGGATCGAATCCTTGGCGAGCTCGAGCGCTTGCTGGCTCGGGCAAAGCCGACCGATCGTGAAGGGAAGCTGCTGTTGGCGTTGGTGCGCCAGCTAGAGTGGGCCGTCGGGCGTTAGGGCAAGAAGGGATGCCGCATGCCGGTCGCGCGCGGGCAAGTACGTGGCCCTGGAGGAAACGCGCGACTCATACGGTTCGCGCTTTGCCCTTGATCGTCGGGTCGATCTTTTGAAGGCTCTGGCAAGCGGCCGATTTAGCTGAAACAGCCGCACCTTCGGGCGCAAGAGGGGCTTCAGCTGGAAAGTGACTCGAAGTGTCGAGCACGAGCGGGAGCCCGGCTTTGCGAGCGCGATGAGTCGGACAACGGATCGCGGCCAGCGTCTGATACTCGACGATTGGGGGCTTTGCGGCCATGCCTTGAGGCCGAGCGAGGAGCTACCTCGAGCTAGCCGATGGGGAGCCCCGTCGAGCCTCGATAGAACTGGTACATTCGAAGAACGCGCTGACTGTACCTTAGGTGCTCCTCGTCGAGGGCTCCATCGTCTCGCAGCATGCGCCTAATCCGCGTCGGACCGTGGCAGTACGCGGCAAGCGCGAGCATTTCGTCGTCATCGAACCTCTGCAGCTTGAATGCGAGGTAATGCGCTCCGATGCGGATGTTCGATTCGATGTCGAAAAGCGTCGCGGGACCGCGCCATCTCACGTTCGCGGAAATGGCGAATGCCTCGGCCGTAGCAGGCTTTACCTGCATCAGCCCCATGGCTCCAGCGCGGCTTACCTGTCCCCGGATGAAGCGGCTTTCGACATATATCACCGCAAGCAAGAGAAAAGGGTCGACCTGCTCTTCGATGGCTGCCCTATGCACGGACTCGGCGATTCGAAGCTCATCGTCGGGATCGAAGCCGATGGTGAAGCCGGCCACCTGGTCGTAGATCGCAAGGAACATGGCGTCCTCGTCCGGGAAGTGGCCGAGAACGGATTGAGGCATCACAGCGGAGGCGGAAACCGAGGCCGGCCCCGCCATGATTGCGGCGGCGAAAAGAGCCGCGATGGTTGCCCGTGATGCCATGCCGGCTTCATACGCAAGAGCCGGGCCATTTGTAGGGACATGTAGGACAAGATGGGATATCCACAAAAGATCTTGATTTAACTGGCTGATCTAGCTTCACCACCCTTGAGGGCAGCTCATCGAGCGTACGTTCAGTTATTGAACAAACATGTCATGCCGATCAGAAACACGCTCCTAAGCATAAGCTATCAGGGCAAGCATCCCAGGTGCGACATGGTTTTCGCGCCAGCGTTCACAAGCTGCACAGCTTGCGGTCCTTCTCCTGGCCGGGGCGTATAGGGCAAAGGGCTCGGAGGACAGCTTTCGGCCGGCCCGGTTGGAAGCAGCCCGGCTCACGCGGCGTGCGGCGTTTCGTGGCATCATGCGCACTAACCGCGGGAGGAGCCTCTCGGTCCGGCTCGAGCAGGCGCAGAGCGAGACCGAGACAGAAGAGCGAAGATCGCCTGCGCAGAGCGAAGCCTAGGATCGTCGCACGGCGGTCTCGAGCGTCGCTCCCCTCGCAACCGAGTCGGGGCCGCATGGGTCAAGCCCTCTGGTGATGATCCCCTTGCATCAACGACTCGACGCGCTCTATCAGCTCGATTCCTCGAAACGGCTTCTCCATGTAGCCGTCGGCCCCGGCCCTCTCGGCCGCGTCGTGATCGCGCCTCGAGACCCTCGCGGTGAGCATGATGACGGTAGTTGACTTGCTCATCACGGGATCGGCCTTGATTAGCCTGCAGAGCGTCACGCCATCCATTCCGGGCAAAACAACATCCAAGAGCACCAGATGGGGCTGGACGCGCCGAGCTACGGAGAGCGCATCAGTTCCGTCACCAACCACATGGACATGGACCCGCCTTCCGCAAAGCTCGCCGCAGAGCATGGTCGTGACCAGCTCCTGAATGACCGGCTCATCCTCTACGAGGAGGATGCGGAAAGGAGGCAAATCCCGCATTTTCGAAGCCATTCTAGCACTCAGGCCATTGGGCGTCACGGTCATATTCCTTGAATCGCCCGGCGTAGTATCCAACCGTCACGCTCGTTGTCCAGCCTTACCCTGGCGTAGGGACCTTCATATGCGATTATCCTGACCACGAGACCCTCGTGCACCTCGAAGGCCGCATCGAAACGCGGGGCCGGCCCAGCTCTCACCTGCGCGACAGGCTTTGTGACAACCGCTCTTTCGACCACTTCGTGATACCAGATTCCAATCGCCGAAAGCGCTCCCAGGGCCATCACCGCGAGCAGTCCACAGGCGGCAGCCAAGGCAAGAAGCCTCCGTCGGCTTCCCTTGCGACGCCTGAGGAGCCACGCCAAGACCGTCAGCATCCAAGCACCCGCAAGCCCCCAAACCACGGGCGCCAAGGGCATACGCCGAGCCAGCCGCTCCACAGCGGGGGCAGGCGCGGCGCCCACGACATCGTCGATCAGGCTGGACCGGGCCAGACTCAAGTTGGCTCTTGCATCGCGGTGACGAGGGTCTCGAAGAAGAGCCCTCTCCCAAGCGAGCACCGCCTCGCCAAGCCTCCCATCGCGCCAGCAGGCATTGCCAAGATTGAACCATACGTCCGCCGTGCCGAACCCTCCCTCGGCGACCGCCCGGTAGTGAAGCAACGCCTCTTTGTAACGAGCATCCAAATAAGCGTCATCAGCCCGCCGAAGGAGCATCTCGGCTTCGGATCTGGAGGACGGCGGCTCAACCCTTTCCCCCTCTTCCAAGGCCCTTGGCTCATCGACTTCGGAGTACTCGGAAACAGGCTCGTCCAATGAAGTGTCCCCAGCCGACGCAAGCGCGGCAAAGGGAAGGAGAAGAAGGCCAAACAGGCCCCGGCGCATTGTCGAGAATAAGGGAAAGCTGCATTGCCTGGTCCGGATCATGCCTTGCCCCCAGCCTTCAAGGATATGGAGAAGAGCTTGGACAGGGCCTCCGCGGCTCTCTCAATCAAATCCGAGACCTCCCTCTCCTCGGGCTCGAAGGGGCTGTAGCGTACCGACTCGCAGCTCTCCAAAACCTCGCAGAAAGCCTCGGCCAGCTCCGATGGACAGCCTCTCTCCGCAAGGGCGTACCGCACAGCCTCCCGAGAAAGCCCTCGCACCCGCACGTCCGCGGCGACGCTCACATAGTCCTGAAGCGCTTCCAAGACATCCACCGCCGCGCCCCGTCTTTCACCTTTGCGTAAACTCCGGCGGGCCGACCTTAGGCGAGCCTTTGCGACTGATGGAGCTCGACGCCCCCTCCCGGCGACGGCCGCGCGGGCAATACGCCGCCTCAATGCATCGGCCACGGCCAACCCGATAAGAAGCGCCGTCGACAAGCCGACCATACCTAGGAAGACCGGAGAACGATAGGGAGGAGGTCCAACGAGGGAAGGCGTGACGCCGTAGCGAATCGTGCGCAGAGCATCGGGATCCAAGATATTGATCCCCGAACCGGCGACGGACGGCATGGCGGCACCAGGCTGCGTTGGCCTCCCCGCCGTCACGGTCATCGTCAGAGGCCTCGTCGAGGTTGTCCTGTACCTCTCGGCTACGGGATCGAAGAAGTGAAAATCCATGGCCGGGATTGTGAAAGAGCCCGTCCGGTTGGGAACGATTACGTAAGAAAGAGTCTTGGTCCCGCCAAAGCGCCCCCCTTGCTTTCTGGTCTCCTGGTCTTGGCTGGGCTCGTATATCCTGAGGCCGTCGATCTCGGTCAGCGCCGGCGGCTCGAGAACGTGGACGTTGCCATCACCGGTGATGGAAAGCTCCAACGTGACAGGCTCCCCAGTAGTCGTGCGTGGTTTATCCAGAGACGCCGTCATGCGCCAATCACCTACGTTGGTGGCGGCGAAGCCTGGAGGCCGACCCTGGGGCGGGAGCGGCCGCACGTTGATCGTAACAGGACTACTTCGACGCTTGGTCGCCCGGCCTCCACGAAACAAGCCGAGGCTGGTCTCGATCTCGACCTCCACGGGATCGATCTCTATTTCACCTGCTCGCGTAGGAAAGAGAGCCAACCTCCTCAAGAGGTACGCCCGATAGTTTCTGCCCCTGATCTGCTGCATCCGCGGACGAATGTGTCTAGGTCGTTCCAGGTCCTCCTGCCAGAAGCCGTCCATTTGAGGCATGGTGGGCGGCGTCGGAAAACCCCCGATGTCGTAGCGGGAGTAGATCACGATATCCGCCGTGATCTGCTCTCCGAGCCATGCCTCCTTCTTGTCCACGGCCACCCGTACGAAGACGTCGCCATCCGCGACATCTGGCGGGGAGATCCCTCCGGGCCCAGGTTGTCCGAGGGGACCGAATGGATCCCCCTGCATCTGACGAGACAGCTCGTCCAGGAGATCCATGGGATCGAAGTCTCGATCGAAAAGGGAGGGCAACCCTCCCGGCCGTCTCTGAGGGTCGGGGCGGCGCTCTTCCTCGCGACGTCCCTGGCCAATAGGCACTACCTCCACGGGGATCGGGTTGGTGCGGTAAGTCCTGCCCCGATACTCCATGACTGCCGGAGGTATGGTTTGAACTCCGGATGTGTTGGCGCGAAGCACGATCGTGAAGATCTTGGAGCGCTCGGCCTGACGTCCTCCAGTGCCGAACCTGAAGCTCGACTGGACGCTACGTCGACTCGATATCGTATCGAAGCCGCTTGGTTCGGGGAGCTGCACGGCCGTTACCCCCTCCGTGTCATCCACCGTGGCCGTCACCGTCAACGTCAGCGATTGACGCAGCTCGACTCTGTCTCTATCGACCGTGGCATAGAAGAGCACATCCACATCCGAGGCATGAACGGAGGATGCCAGTAAGAAGAGCATCGCTCCGAGGCCAAGACGGCCAATCGGCCGAGCCAGACTCACCAGTCCTCTCCTTCCGGCGCGGCAGTTTCGATCTCGGCGGAAGGTCTGAAAAGGAAAGGCTGAAGGGGACGCTCCTGAGACTCCAGGGCATCCAGAATCCGATCCACATCTTGCTCATCGATGTCCACCTGCTCCGCCGACGCACCCGCTTCCTCCTCGCCGGAGGGATCGAGATCGTCCGGGCTCACGGGTGCATCCTCTTCCTCGCCGTCATCCGGCTCCTGCTCGTCTCTCTCCGGTTCGGCGCCTTCATCCTGGTCACCGTCATCACCGGGCTCACCATCCCTACTCGTCTCATCGTCATCTCCCTCCTCATCCTCCTCCTCGTCACGACGGCCGTCGTCTTCTCCATCCTCCTGATCCCTCTCTTCTTCCTCGTCCCGTTCGTCCTGGTCTCCTTCCTGCTCCTCCCCATCTCCCTCATCGTCTCGGTCTTCCTCGCGATCCTCTTCTTGCTCCGAGGAGTCGCCATCCTCATCCGCCGCTTCATCCCCCTCCGAGCACTCTCCCTCGTCCTCATCGGAATCATCGGGTGGCGGCTCGTGAAGAGCCCTCAAGGCTATCTCCAGGTTGTGCTGCGCCGCACGGTTGGTCGGATCACGGCGAAGAGACTCCACTAGAGCGTCACGGGCGCCCCTGGGATCCCCAGCCTGAAGCATCGCTGTCCCAAGATTGTAGTAATCCCTTGCTTGCGACTGTCGCTCTCCAAGGGCAATCGACGCATCGAAGGCGCTTCGAGCAGCCTCCAGATTCCCAGCGGCGGCCAGCGCAGTGCCGCGATTGTAGTGGATGATCGCCCTCTGCATCGGCTCCAGCTCACCTGTCAAGGCCGTATCGTATGCGGCCAAGGCCTCCTCATATCTTCCCTCCGCATAAGCCCTGTTGCCTTCCACCACTTCTGGATGCTCGACCTCTAGAAGCCTGCGAGCCTCCGCCGGGGAAGGGCTTGAGAAAGAGAGCCCCGCGAAAAGAAGCAACGCAAGGACTCTTCCAGCGCCGACATGGCGGCCCGGCCGCAGAACGGCACCTCCAATCAGCAGGAGAAACGCGGGGAAGAGCAGCCAAACGCTTCTGTCCGCGTACTGGACGATCTCGACCACCTCTCTTTCTTCCTGCTCCATACTTCTTACGGCTTGCATGACCTCGGTCACGCCAATACCACGTCCGCCCGTGTTCACATACGAACCGCCGCCAATACTAGCGATATCACGCATGAGCTCCTCGTCCAGCCTGGTCAGAACCGGCTGGCCATCTTGATCTCGATGATGGCCAGCCCCGTTTTCATCAAGAATAATCAGCTCGCCCTCGGCGGTACCTATTCCGACCGTAAAGATCACGACTCCATCATCGGCGAGCCGCCTGGCCATCTCTCGGGCATCACCATGGTGATCCTCTCCATCGCTTATCAAGACGACCACCTGCGAGCCACTCCCCGGACTCTCCACCAACATGCGATGGGCTGTTCGCAGGGCCGAACCGATGTTGGTGCCCTGTCTCGGCATCGTGCTCGGGTGAACCGCGCGAAGGTACATCGAGGCGGCTCTCCTATCCGTCGTCAAGGGCGTCTGGACTATCGGCGTCCCCGCGAAGGCCACCAAACCGAATCGGTCGCCGCGCAGCTCCTCCAATAGGACAGCCAGCTCCATCCTCGCGCGCTCGAAGCGATTGGGAGCAATATCCCTTGCGAGCATCGACCTAGAGGCGTCGAGCACCACGACCAGATCTACTCCAGCCCTCCGCACCTTCTCCGTGCCTACACCGCACTGGGGCTGCATCAAGGCCAGGGAGAGAAGGAGCAAGCCTCCTAACGAGAGGCCGATCCGAGCAAGCGGACGGGTAAGAGAGAAGCCCGGCACGACCCGGCCCGAGAGCCTAGGAGGAACCAACTCCCTCGTCCGCATCAGCCGGCGCCAGGAGACCAGGGCAAGAACGAGTCCACTGGCGAGCACGATGGCCACCAAGAAGAGATACTCCGGGTTTTTTATGCGCGCAGGCTCGTCGAGCACCGTCAGATGCCAGGAAGCAAGTAGCCTTGGAAGCTCGAGTACTCTCATCGTCAAGCTCACGGAAAAGTTCGAAACCTCGTCGCGGACAAGAGAAGCTCAAAAAGAACCAAGAGAACCGCCGGAAGAACGAATAGAGGAAAGAGGGGCAGATAGCTGACGCGCTTGCTCTCATCCTCGATGACGCTGCGTTCCAGCTCGTCGAGAAGCTCCTGGAAGTCTCGCTCGAGGCCCTTGCGATCGGTGGCGACCCAGGATCGGCCACCGGTGAGGCCGCTCATCCTCTCCAGCAGCTCGGCATCCACGGGAATGATCACATCACGGTAAACCTCCCGGCCCCACATATCCTTACCCACCGGGAAGGGAGCCTTGCCGCCGTCGCCCACGAGAATGGTGTG
>SKWY01000039.1 GCA_007128675.1 Deltaproteobacteria bacterium
GCTTGCAGCGGCGGGCGAAGATCCGCTCAACCCGTCTCGCTCGGGGGCTCTGGCCGACGAGGCTGTCGGCTGACTCGTCGTGGTAGTGGTATTGGTGGCCGTCCCTGGTGATCCGTGCCCATTTCCCGAGAGGTGGGCTACTTCACCTCGAGTAGGCCTGCCCGGCTCACTCGGTGTTTCACCGGCCGGGCTTGTTTGTCCCCTCGTCGACGGATCATGGTGATAACCGGCATCTGGACGAACGATGCCGTGCTCGTCGGCTTCCACTCCTCCTTCGAGGCGCAGCACTGCCTGGCGCTTCTCTTTCTTTTCCTGCTTCTCGGCTCTTCTCGCTTCTCTTCTAGCAGCTCTCTCTAGGCGTCTTTGCTCGCGAAGTACACGTCGCTGTGCATGTGCCTCGATAGCTTGGCTCATGGAGGCCCGAAGGAAGGGGCCGACGTGTCGCAGCATCGCCATGATCCCTCGGCTCGCGGTTCCGAAGACCCGGGCGACCGTGAAATCACTTGCAATCATCAAGGAGAGGACGACCAGCGCCGTGGATACGATCAGGGCTCCGGTGGTGTTCAGCCAGCTTCGGAGGAGCTCACCGCCCACCGCTCCTACTGCTCCACCGGGGGCATGAGAGAAGGGCCGTAGATCTCCAAGGGCGAGATGAGCCAGGGTTGCTCCGAATACCATCAAGACGAAGTACCCGGAGCATTCGACGATTGAGAGGCGAACCTTTCGCCGAGTGAAGCAAGCCAGCGCCCCTGCCAGGAAGGCGATGGCTACTATGAAGGCGCCGATTCCAATGGCGGAAAAGAGAGCCTCGGCGATGTGATGGCCAACGGGACCGATCGAGTTGTTCGCAATCGGTTGGCCTTGCTCGAGGAGCGTTCTGTCCAGCGGGGTGAACGACCATAGAGCTAGGAATAGGGCCACGCCAAGGGCCAGGAGAACCACGCCGAGAATCTCTTGCCTGCGACCTGTGGCACCGGCCTCTTTGCTTTCGACAAGTCCATTTCGGGTTGGGCCGGCATCTCTTTGCTTGCGACTGCCCTTGCCCTTGGAGCGCCTCGCCATCTCTTCTCCTCTTGGGTGTTGACATCAATGACGCTACATCTGGTGGGCGCACCGTCAACTTTTCGGTCTCGCATGTGCGGTTGGGGCACGACGTGAGTGTTGGTGGTTTTCTTGACCACCCGCCCTAAGGCGGCAGACTTATCGCCATGAGAAACTCCCATGAGCCGGCTCCTTGGTTCGAGCCACCCGAGGATGGGTTGCTCGAGAATGACAAACCCTCGTCTTCGGATGTCTTCGAGGCTTCGTCGGGCCTAGGAGACCAGGGGCAGTCATCGGAAGAATCAAGACCCAATGAGGGCGGATGGTCCTTGGAGTCGGTGGAGCCGATGGAATCGGAAGCTTTCGAGAGACCGACATCACAGGTGATGCAAGAAGAAGAGCCCCGAGGCTCCCTCGAGACTCTCTCGAACGTGGAGGAGCCGGCTTGGACTCGGCGGACAAGGCCAACCATCCCATCTTCTCGAACATGCGCTGTCATGGGTCGAGAGGAACCGGAGCTTTTCGAACCCACGGGGCCGCTGAATAGAGCGGCGAGTGTGACGGAGCCCAGATGGTCCGCGGCGAGCTCCAACCTCGATAGGTGCCCGGAAGAGGCGCGAAGCGAGCCGCAAACCATAGAACCCCTTGATTCGTTGGAGCATGAGGGCCGAGAAGAGGAGGCCCATGCCGTGACCCAAGGTGGCGAGTCTGGCCATGAAGCCATCGTGCATTCCTACCCGGTTCCAGAGCTAGATGAGAACCTGGAGCGAGAGCCCGAGGCGGTCTTGGATCACAGCCCTAGAGTAGTGAGGGCGCGGGTGGCTTCGCTTTCGGCCAAGGGACTCTCATGGTTTGTCGATGGAGGACTGATTGTTGGCGTGGTCACACTCTTCATGGGATTGGCCAGCTTCGTAGCGGGCAGTGGCGTTGGGCTATCCAGCGTTCTGACCGATGCCGCCGTGGCTCTTTCGGTGGCTCTGTTTTGTGGTTTGCTCGGTGCAGGTTACGTTGCGCTCTCGGTGGCCCTATGTGGGCAGACTCTCGGAGGTCGGCTGGCTGGTGTCCGCATCTTGGACAAAAATGGCGACACGCCCGAGCTTTCGAGATCCCTGATTCGCGGGCTGGTAGGTACCGGAGGTGTTCTCCTTCTGGGCGCGGGCCTCGCCTGGGTGCTCGTGGACGAGCGTGGACAGACGCTCCATGATCGTCTCGCGGGCACTTTCGCCGTAGAGGAGTAGCTTTGGGCGCAAGATGCGAAGCTGTCCTATCGTGTAGGTTTGGGGGGTTCCATGTGCACTAGCGCCCAGCCGTCGAGCTGCTTCATCCCCACGGGCATAAGCCCGAGGCGCGCATACACATTTGTCGCGATGGTTGCTTGGCTCTCGAGCAGTCCCGAAAGAAGCAACGAGCCATTCGGCCCGACGAGCCTCGCTATCTCTTGCGCCATGTCGGTCAAGGGCTGAAGATGAATGTTCGCCACCACTATCTCGAAGCTCTCGTGAAGCGATCCCGGTGTGGCCGAGGTGATGGTGACCTGCCTTGAGACCCTGTTGTCTTCCACGTTCTTAATGGCAACTTTGACTGCCATGGGATCGTTGTCTAGGCCCACGCAAGTCTCGGCCCCCAACAAGGCAGCCGCGATTGCGAGGATGCCGCTCCCACAGCCGATGTCCAGCACGCGGGCTCCTTCTTGAACCTCCTCTTCTCTCGAAAGCAGCTCCTCTAGGGCTTCGAGGCACAGGAAGGTGGTGGCGTGATGGCCGGTTCCGAAGGCCAGTCCCGGATCCAGAACGATCTCTACCAGGTCCTTCTTTTCTTTCTCGTCGATAGTCGCCCATGAGGGGCGGATGAAGATCCTATCCCCCACCCGGAGGGGATGGACGGAATCTCGAACCTTCTGCACCCAGTCCTCCGCCTCGACGGTAGTGAAGGAGATCTTCGTGGCGGCCTCGTCTTCTTTGCCAGCTTGCCGCCACGCCGAGTCCATGCTCGCGAGCAGGGCGCTCGACAGCTTCTCTCTATCCGCATCGGCGTCCATCCAGGCAAGCACATGGGCGCGGCCGGCGGGCACGGGTTTGCCTCCGGGCGGAGGCATCGTAGTCTCGTCCCTTACCTCCACTCCTTTGGCGCCGAGATCTTCCACGATTGCCGCGGCAATTTCGGACATGTTCTCTGCTACATCGATGAGGCACTCTAGGAAGGTTGGCGAAGAATCGATCATTGAGCGAAAACCCTGCTATGAAAGGAGCTGGTCTGGTTCATTTCCGAGTCTCGATCGGCCATGAATGACGTTGGTAGGAACCCCGTAGCCTTTGGACGATATCATCGCGGACTAGATCTCGACCTTGGCCATGCTTCAATGCTGCCCCATGCTACAGGCTAGAGCAGGGGGCGTCTTCCATCGCATATCAAGGAATTCCTCTCATGTGTGACACCATGGTTGCCGTTCCACCTCAGGGCTCCGACGGGCCGGTTCTATTCGCCAAGAACAGTGATCGAGAGCCAGGGGAGTCCCAGGTAGTAGAGCACCACCTCGCGGGTCTTTACGAGCAGGGGGAGAAGGTGCGCTGCACATGGATCGAGCTTCCACAGGTCAAGGAGACCCATGAAGTCGTCCTTTCCAGGCCGGCTTGGATGTGGGGGGCTGAAATGGGGGCCAACGCTCACGGTCTCACGATCGGAAACGAAGCTGTTTTCACTCGTGTACCCGTTGCCAAGACGGGCCTGACGGGCATGGATCTATTGAGGCTGGCGCTCGAGAGATGCAAGGAGGCCCGGGAGGCCCTGGACTTCATGACCTATCTTCTCGGAACCCATGAGCAGGGAGGCCGCTGCGGATACCGCAACGAATCCTTTCGCTATCACAGCTCCTTTGTGATCGCCGATCCCTCGGAGGCCTGGATCTTGGAGACCGCTGGTCGTTTCTGGGTCGCCAGGAGAGTTCGGCAGGTGGCCACCATCTCCAATGTGCTGTCCATCCAAGAAGAGTTCGATCTGATTAGCGACGATGCATTCGCCCATGCTCGCGATCGCGGCTGGTGCAGCTCGAGCAAGGACTTCGGTTTTGCGCGCTGTTATGGTGATAGGCTCTATCGGGTGCTGACCGGTGGTGAGCAGCGGCGCGCGTGTACTCTGGGGGCGCTTGGGGGCTCCAGCGGCCGCCCGAGCCTCGAGCAGTTGATGGCGGCGCTTCGAGATCATGGAGGGCACGCTCCAAGGTCTGGGCTGCGCATGACCGCTCCTTGCGCCCACGCATCCTGGCTTCCTACCCGTCACGCCGGGCAGACCACGGGCTCCATGGTTAGTCGCCTATCCTCTCTTGGCTCGATGCACTGGCTTACGGGCACTTCTTCGCCCTGTCTCTCCGTCTTCAAGCCGGTCGTGCTCACGGGAGAGCGAGTAGATACGGGGCCTTCCCCTGGCTCCCATGGGTACGACGGGGACAGTCTCTTCTGGCAACACGAGCTTCTTCACCGGCGAGTGTTGCTCGACTACGAAAAGCGAGAAACCCTTTTTCGAGGGGAAAGGGAGGCGCTGGAGAGCCTCGCTTTTTTGAACCCCGAGGATGGCGATAGCTTTGACTTTAGGGATCGGACCCCGAGTATCGAGAAAGAAAGCGACGGCCCGGACGAGGGAGACAAAGTGAATACGAGCGGCTGGTCCGCTAGAAACTGCAGCGATATCTGGCAGCGCCATCGGGATGCCGTGTCCAGCTGGAAAGAGCTGGCATGCGGGCAGCCCGGAAGCTCTTTGGGACCTCTGGCTCGAGCCTGGTGGAGGCGCCAAGACGTTTTGGATGGAGTCCCGAAATGAGAGGCCTAGTCACAGAGTGGCGGCTGGCCAGGTATGATGCATGATGGGTATGGCTTGGCATTACCGATTGGCTATTGGAGTTCGAGACGAGGCTTGTACTCTTTTGGGGAAAGCGAAACATGTGGCGCGGAAGACGGGACGATTGGGATCGTCCACCAGATGATGCTAGTGGAATCTCACAAGGGCTCTCGGGTCCTGTAAGGGATATGCCGGAGGATGAGGCGGGCGTCTGGGGTCCACAGCTGGATCCCGTCTCCGCCCAGCTCAAGGCCCGAAGCGGTCTAGCGGGCGCGGTATTTGCCGGAGCTGTTGCAGGTGCTCTGGGAGTTGCTGCTTGGGTTCTCTTGACTTGGCAGACGGGCAGCATCTTCGTCGTGATGGCCTTGGGGATTGGTTACCTCGTGGGCATGGCCGTAAGGGTGTTTGGCGGTAGCAGCAAACCTATCTTTGGATTGACGGCGGCTCTGCTCACCCTGGTTGCAAGTGTCTTTGGTTTGGTGCTTTCCGCAGCCGCGATAATAGCCAGACAAGAGGAGCTGCCCTTTCAAGAGGTTGTGGGAAGCTTGGATCCAGCCATCGTGATTCAAGTTCTGGAGCAGGTGACGTCGCCCATCACGATCATCATCCTTCTTTTCGCCGTCTACGAGAGCTTTCGTGTAGCCGTTGTGTCGATACCCCGCAGTGCTGAACGGCCAGCCGACATAGAAGGTGAATCGCTACCGCGGCAGGAGGAGCGGCCAGGCAAGGAGTATTAGGGTGATGAGGATTCAAGAAGGGGAGAGGCTCGGCAGGTACCTACTAGAGGAGCTATTGGTTCGAAATGCTCGTACCCTCGTGTATCTGGCGAGCCATGGCGAGCCCGGTGTTCGAGAATGGTGCGTGCTCCGAGTAGTTTCGCCACAGGCTCGAAAGACGGGCTTCGTGGATGCATTCATGGCCGACGCCAGGACGGCATCCGAGCTTTCGCACCCGAATCTTGCGGCTGTGTTCGATGTTGGCCTGCTCGAGGGGATCTCCTTTTCGGCGATGGAGCATATTCGAGGAGTCGACCTTCTGACGGTCTTTGGGAAGGCCAAGAGAACCAGGGTTCCCATTCCCGTCGATATCGTGCTCTGGATCGCACACGAAACCTGTAGCGGCCTCCAGTATCTCCACGAGCTCGAGGGCCATGACGGTAATGCTCGAGGGCTCGTTCATCGAAACATTGGCCTGTCCAATCTCATGATTTCCGATTCTGGTCTGGTCAAGGTGCTCGACCTCGGCGTCTCGGGAGCGAAGGCGCCGCCGGAGATAATGGATTCTCGGGCCACTCCGGCCGTTAGGGTCGACTATGCCGCTCCCGAGATGCTGCGGGAGGAGAGCCTCGATGGACGAAGCGATCTCTTCTCCCTTGGCGTGGTCATGCACGAGCTGTTGACTGGCCACCGCCTATTCCATCGAGATGGGCAGATAGCTCGGTCCTCGGATGGTGTGGAAGAGGTGAGAAGACCCTCGTCGATTCGTCGAGACCTGCCGAAAGAGGTCGACGAGATAGTCATGTGTGCACTTGAGATGGAGCGTGAGCAAAGATATCCGAGTGCTGCCCACATGAAGAGAGCGGTAGCCTCCTTGCTCGAAGGCGAGAAGGAGAGCGGAAATCAGGTGCTCGCGGGGTACGTCACCGATGGCTTCGCCGATCTTCTCGCCGAGGTGGAAGAGAAGAAGGCGCGGGTCTCCAGCGGTGCGGTTTGCCTCGAAAAGTCGGCGACTGGAGCGAGAGCAGCTGGGGACTCGAGGGCCGAGTCCTCGCACGACGACTCAGAGAAGAAAAAGCTCTCTTCCGGTGATGAGAAGAAGCCGGGTGGACAAGACGAAGAGAAGCGGCGGTCCCCATCGGCCAAGACGCTTCTAGGAGTCTTTGCGATACTCGTTGTTCTGGGCGGCGGCGCCTGGTTTGCTTGGCACGAGACCCAACGAGCCCCTTACTGGTCTTTGGAAGCCTGGCAGGAATCGCTTGGCGGCAAGATGGCGGAGCCGATACCCTTCGCTCCGAAGAAGGAAGCTTCCGTAGCGAAGAGCAAGGCACGGGCAAAGGCTTCGAGGCTGGATCCGAAACAGAGCGAGATCGGCGACACCGAAGAGATGACAGGTCAGCTCATGGTGGTGTGTCCAGCAAGCTGCACCATCTACGTGGACGG
The DNA here is from genome assembly GCA_007128675.1 of Deltaproteobacteria bacterium. Taxonomy (GTDB): domain Bacteria; phylum Myxococcota; class Myxococcia; order SLRQ01; family SLRQ01; genus SKWY01. The sequence continues at coordinate 7,032 of SKWY01000039.1, forward strand.
CGAACAGGCCAGGTCCGATGGTCCGTTCACTCTGCCCATTGGGGATAGAGACCTGCGAGTGGTGGACGATGCCACCGGGCGTGAAATGAGCACTCGTGTGCTCATCGCGCCTGGCCGCGTTCACGTTCAAGATGTGGAGTTTCCGCCCAGGTTCAGAGAGAGAACCGGGATGGAGGAGTGGTAGCAAGGCACGGGATGGTGACTGCTTATTGAGGCCGGTCGACAGTGTGTCGAAACGGCCGTGGGGTGCTGACGCGAGGGCATAGTATCCCGCTGTCATGCGCGGAACACAGGGCATAAGCTAGGACTGGAAGAGCACGCAAGGCGCCTTCTCATGGACTGATTCCGCCGTTGGAGTTCATAACGGACTTCCCCTGTGTAGACGGCGGACACTCCACTTCACTTTGGCACGGAGGTCGGCATGCGAACCCCTGGCAAGGCTCGTGTGGGTATTTCGGGCTCCTATGGAGGTCTGAACCTCGGTGACGAGGCAATCCTGCACGCAATGGTCCAGCAGCTTAGGGCTGCCATTCCTGGAGTGGAGATAACTGTCTTCTCGCGTGATCCCAAGGACACCCTGCAGAGGCACGAGGTCGATAGGGCGGTGCCCGTAAGGGATCTTTCACGGCAGGAGGTAATCCCTGAAGTAAGACGCCTCGATCTCTTCCTGCTTGGCGGTGGAGGAATCCTATTCGACGATGAAGCAAGGACCTACCTTCGGGAGGTTCTCTTGGCTCATGAGCATGGGGTACCCGTGATGGTCTACGCGATAAGCGCCGGACCTCTGCGCGACCCCGTAGTCCAGCGGTCAGTCCGTGTGGCGCTCGAGCGGGCTCGGGTCGTTACTGTCCGCGACAGGCGAGCCCAGCAAATATTGGAGGAGCTTGGAGTTCGAAAAGAAGTCCGCGTCACGGCCGACCCTGCCTTGTTGCTGATGTCGGAGCCGCTGCCCGCCGATGTGCTGCGGATGGAGGGAATCAATGGCGAGCATCGCCTAGTAGGCATCTCCGTAAGAGAGCCTGGGCCGGTGGCGCCTGGAATGGATGCCGCGCGCTACCACGCGTTGCTCGCGAACGCGGCGGACTTTTTGGTCGATCGCTTGGATGCGGAGGTCGTATTCGTCCCAATGGAACGCCGGGTCCTAGATGTTCAGCACAGTCATGCCGTGATCGCCCAGATGCATCATGCCAGGCGAGCGACGGTACTCAAGGGCAAGTACAGCTCCGGACAGATGCTTTCCCTCATGTCGTTGATCGACTTCGCCATGGGAATGAGATTGCACTTTCTCATCTTCGCGGCGATACAGCATGTGCCCTTCGTAGCCCTTCCATATGCCCCCAAAGTAACGGGATTCATAGAAGAGCTGGGGATGTGCATGCCTCCCTTGGATCAGGTGAATCCGGGCCAGCTCATTGCGCATGTCGACCGTTCGTGGGACCTTCGCAAGAGGATAAAGAAACGCATCGAAGAGGCGGTTCCCGTTCTTCAAGGGCGGGCCCGCGAAACAAACGAGCTCGCAGTTGGGTTGCTTGGGACTAGAGCGCCGAGCAGGTTGGCGAACCGAGTCAGTCATAGCAACGGCAAGTCAAGGGGCTTGCCGATTTGAATAAGGCTTCACCGACGGGGTTGCTCGTCGAGTCCCAAGACCGAATGCCTCTTGTAGAACACCCGAAGCAGCCTCGAAGCGTCCGACTCCCCCAACGCAAGGCGACGGTGGTCGCCGAAACGGACGTCCTCGTCGTTGGTGGGGGGCCGGCCGGTCTCGGCGCCGCTCTTGGTGCCGCTGATGCCGGCGCTAGAGTCGTCTTGGCGGAACGTCATGGGTTCCTTGGTGGGAACGCGACGGCGGCCCTGGTGATGCCGTTGATGTCCTATTACACTCGACGGGGCCTCCCGGAGGCCGAGACGGCGGCGCAGCTCATGCCGATGGACCATGGTCCGGGCGAGCCCGTGGTGGAGGGGGCGCTAGCTCGACTCATCGATCGCGTAAGGCGGATGGGTGGAGCCATCGGGCCATCGGCCAGGACCGGCTATACCGTGCCCTTCGACCCGGAGGTGCTCAAGTGCGCCGCCATCGATTTGCTGGAGGAAGCGGGGGTCCAGCTTCTTCTGCATTCGTTCGCAAGCGGAGTGCTGGAACCGCTCTCGGCGCTTTCCATGCGAGGTTTTGGGGGGGGCACTGGTGCTAGAGGAGTCATCTTCGAGACGAAGTCGGGTCCCATCGTCGTTGGGGCAAGAACGCTCGTCGACTGTACTGGGGATGGGGATATTGCCGGTTTTGCGGGGGCGTCTTTCGAGATGGGCCGCGAGGAAGACGGTCTGACTCAGCCGATGACCCTGATGTTTCGAATGTCGCAGTTCGATCAGCCTCTCTTCGAGCGCTACGTGGATGAGAACAGCGACCAGTGGAAGGGGGTCTTCGGGCTTTGGGATCTGATTCGAGAGGCCAGGCAGGCTGGAGAACTGACGCTCCCAAGAGAGGACATTCTGCTTTTCGGTGGTGTTAGGCCCGGTGAAGTCTCGGTCAACAGCACTCGGGTTTCGGCGCTGGCGGGTACGGATGTCTTCGATCTGACAAGAGCGGAGGTCCTCTCTAGAAGACAGTTGCGTCAGATCGTGGCCTTTCTCCGAGAACGGGTGCCGGGATTCGAACACTCATACGTCGTCCAAAGCGGAAGCTGTGTGGGCGTCAGGGAGACTCGGCGAATAGTCGGTGAGTATCGGCTCGAGGCGGAGGATGTCATTCAGGCACGAAAGTTCGAGGATGTCATAGCCAGATGTGCCTATCCCATAGACATTCACGATCCCTCTGGTACGGGCACCAGGCTCGAAAGGCTTCCCGAGGGGCAGTGGTACGACATACCTCTGCGGTGTCTCTTGCCCCAGGGTATAGAGGGAGTCGTAGTCGCGGGGCGATGCATTTCGGGAAGCCATGAGGCGCACTCGTCGTACCGGGTGATGCCGGTATCCATGGCGACAGGGCAAGCGGCCGGCGTCTGCGCGGCGCTGGCGTCCGCAGCCGGCGTCTTCCCAAGACAGGTATTGGCATCTCATGTTCAGGAGGAGCTTCTTCGGCAAGGAGCCAGCCTCGGTGATGCTAGCGCTCCTAAAGATGTGTGCTCCTCCGATTGTGGATGCCGGCTTTGCCGGGTCGCCTAATGAGCTTCTCGACGGTTCGCCTTTACGAGAAGGTTCATTCGCGAGTACGTGTTGGTTACAGGTTATATGACCGCTCTACTCGAAGAACTGAACTCGAGACAGCGCGAGGCTGTTTTGCACCGTGCTGGACCTCTGCTCATACTCGCCGGCGCCGGCTCGGGAAAGACCCGGGTAATAACGCGGCGAGTCGTCTGGTTGATCCGGGAAGGAGGGGTTCGTCCTTCCGAGATTCTTGCCGTGACCTTCACGAACAAGGCTGCTGGAGAGATGCGGGAACGAATCCAAGAGCAACTCGGGTCATCGAGCGACGCCGTTTGGGTCTCCACGTTTCACTCCACCGGACTGTCAATCCTTCGTGAGCATGGGGCGGCAATCGGTCTTCCTCGAAGCCTTGTCGTTTACGATGATGGCGATCAGCTTGCCCTTCTGACCCGCCTGATGAAGGATCAGGGAGTCGATACGACTCTCTTGCCGCCTAGAGCGGTCAGGTCTCGGATTGACTTTGCCAAGAGCTGTGGCCTGGGCCCCGATGAGATGGAGGTCGCGGACCATGATCTTTTGGGGGAGAGAGCGAGGTCTGTGTACCGGAGCTACCAGGCGGCGTTGAGAGCCAGCGGAGCCGTGGATTTCGGCGATCTTCTCTTGGAGACGGTCTCGCTTCTTCGGCGAAACGAGGAAGTACTCGAGCTGCTAGAGCGACGGCTGCGCTACGTAATGGTTGATGAGTTTCAGGACACCAGCCCCGTTCAATATGCCCTGGTGCGCCTCTTGACTCGAAAGAGCGGAAACCTGGCCGTTGTAGGGGACGATGACCAGTCCATCTATGGGTGGCGAGGCGCGGATGTGCGAAACATTCTCGCTTTCGAGCGTGACTATCCCAATGCCAAGGTAGTCCGATTAGAGCAGAACTACCGCTCCACGAGAGTGATTCTGGATGCCGCACACGCCATCATTCGGCGAAGCCCCACTCGCAAGGAGAAGCGCCTATTCACCGATCAATCGGGAGGTGATCTGGTTCGCGTCCTCAACGCCGTGGATGAAAGGGATGAGGCCCAATTGGTAGCCCGGCAGATCGAGGCGGCTCTCTCGGAGGGCTACTCGAGGGGTGAGATGGCGGTGTTCTACAGGGTCAACGCCATGAGCCGGGTGCTCGAGGACGCACTCCGTGAGAGGCGGATTCCCTATCATGTCGTGCGCGGTCGATCCTTCTACGAGCGGGCGGAGATCAAGGACATCACCGCTTACCTTCGTTTGGCGGTCAACCCACATTCTGACTCGGACATCCTTCGCGTCATAAACACGCCCCGCCGTGGCATTGGGACACGCACGGTGGAACGTCTTCGCAAGGCGGCCGCAGGCTCTAGTGGCAGCATATGGAGTGTTCTTGCCTCGCCCGGCAGCCTGAAGGAAGTAGGTCCGGCCGCGGTGAGGCGCCTTGCTGCTTTCCGAGAGATCATAGGCAAGCTCCACGAGATGTCGACCTCTAGCGTGTCGACCAAGGACATCGTGCGGGAGGCGATGATTGGGTCGGGCTATGTTTCTTCATTGGAGGCCGAGGAAGCGCCGGAGGCTCTGGAGAGGCTCGAGAATCTGCATGAGCTTCTTTCGGTCGCAACAGAGCGCTCCTCCAACGGAGAGTCTCTCGTTCAGATGCTGGATGACATGGCGCTGGCGGGAGACGCGGACGACGATGTGGAACCCGAGCAGGTGGCGTTGATGACGCTTCACGCGGCAAAGGGCCTCGAGTTCGACGTCGTCTTCGTGATTGGCATGGAGGAACGTACTTTTCCTCATGCCAGGGCCTTCGCAGCTGGTGGATGGTCCGAGGACGAGGAGGCGCTGTCCGAAGAGAGACGGCTTTGTTATGTCGGCTTCACGCGGGCAAGACGGAGGCTAACGCTGACCTCCGCTGACTCTCGCTGGATCATGGGGGAACGACAGGTGCGAAGCCCATCTCGGTTTCTGGAAGAGATACCGTCCGAGCTGATCGAGCGGAGCCTCCGGGTTTCGGGGAGTACAGCCAAGCGATACGGTGGCCGCATTTCGAGCGGGCCATCATGGGAAGGGAGTCCATTTCCAGGTGAGGTGCCCTCGAACTCCGATCCGGACTTGGTGGTAGTCGATTATGACTTCGACCAGCGTCCTCCCGACGAGTGTGGGCGTCGCCTGCGCCCAGGTGGTAGAGTCCGTCATCGGACCTTTGGCGACGGCAAGATTCACGAGGTGGATGGGCTTGGCGGGAATGCGAGACTGGTCATTTGTTTCGATGACGCGGGGATCAAGAAGGTGCTGGCTCGTTATCTCGAGATTCTTTAGGCTGGTTGCCGGAATAGGGACTTCAAGGAACGGTTTCGATGCAAGTAAGCTGCCCAAGCTGTGGAACGAAGTACATGTTCCCAAGTCAGGAAGCGCGGCCTGAGGTCAAGGCTCGTTGTAAGCGCTGCCAGGTCGTCTTTTCGGTGAAGCTCGAGAAGAGGCAATCTCTCGAGGCGAGCTCGAAGCCGCCCGCGGGAGGA
>SKWY01000174.1 GCA_007128675.1 Deltaproteobacteria bacterium
GCGCCTGGGGCTGCCCTCCTCCCGAAGCGACCGGCAGTCCGGTCTCCGATCCGTGGGCTCCGCACTGGCGTGGGTGCGCCACACGGGCTCGGAAACCGGCTCCCGGCGCTTAGTCTACTGCTAGGTGGCGGGACTACTTGGCTGTCCTGCTTTGTCATTGCGTGGAGCTTCTACCTGGTGCGCCTGGGGCTGCCCTCCTCCCGAAGCTGCCGGCAGTCTTCCTTGGCCGGCCGGCCGGTTCTTGGAAGCGCTGGCTTCCTATCGACAGAGTGAGTAGCATCGACGTTTCGCATCTTCCGGCCCTTGTCTTCTGGGCAAGAGGGTCGGCTTTTTTTCATCCGCTTCCTTACAGGTGAGGGCGACCATGATTGATCCACGAGGCCAACAAGTTAGTAACCGAGAGTTCGACACAGTCTTGCTTCTTGGAGGCGCCGGGCTCGTTGGGGCGCAGGTCGCGCGTCAGATTGCTTTTGCTTTCTCTCCTAAACGCATAGTGGTTGCCTCGCTCCTCAAGGCCGAAGCCGAGGATGTCGTCGAGCGCTTGAAGTTGGAGCATCCGAAGGTCGAGTTCGAGGTTGCATTCGGCAACCTGTTCGTTCCGACCGAGATCGCGCATGAGGTGCCCTGGAAGCTTAGCGAGGACCCCAAGCTTAGGCAGAAGGTCCTCCAGGCCGTCTTCGGGCCCTTTGGTGAGGCCTACGAGAAGAACCATCTAGTGAAGCTCGTTCGAGACTTTCGTCCGGACGTGGTGGTCGACTGCGTGAATACCGCGACGGGCATCAGCTACCAGAACGTGAGTGACGGAGTGCTCAAGGTGAAGGGCCGCCTGGCCGATGACGATCTGCGCTCCCCGGGCGGGATTCAGGACATCGAGACCTTGTTGATGTCGCAGTCCAACCCCCAGCTCGTTCGTCATGTGCTCTTCGTCTACAACTCAACGAAAGAAGCGGGCACCCGCTTCTACGTGAAGGTGGGGACCACCGGCACTGGCGGTATGGGACTGAACATCCCCTACACGCACGGTGAAGATAAGCCTTCGCCGGCTCTGATGGCTAAGAACGCCATGGGCTTCGCTCATACGGGAATGCTCTTCGTCATGGCTCGCACCCCCGATGCTCCGATTGTAAAGGAGATCAAGCCGGCGGCCATGATCGGCTACAAGGCTGTTCGCCACTCTGTCGTGAAGCGAAAGGGACAGGACTTCCAGCTATTTCAGCCGAAGAGCGAGACTCTCGCGGTTGGCGAGGCCACTCTTCGGACGCAGGAGGACGAGAAGGGCTTCGAGCATGTCTCGTCACTCGAGACCACGGTCGTCGACACGGGAGAGAACGGGGTCTTCACTCGCGGTGAGTTCGCGGCCATAACGGCAATGGGTCAGATGGAGGTCGTCACGCCAGAGGAGGTAGCCCAGGCCGTGGTCTTGGAGCTGCGGGGAGCCAACTCGGGCAAGGACATCATCAGCGCCCTCGACGGAGCCGTGCAGGGGCCGACCTACCGTGCCGGCCTTCTTAGGCAGGTTGCCTTGCAGGACCTCGCTCGTTTGGAGAAGGAGCGGTCCGCCCACAGTGTGGCTCTTGGTCTGCTCGGTCCGCCGGAGCTCTCCAAGCTACTCTACGAGGTCTATCTCCTCCGCCACACCTTTGGTGACAGCAAGGAAGAGGTCATCAAGTGCGATGATGAAAAGGAGATGGCAAAGAGGATTGCGAGCTTCCTCGAGACGAGCACCGGCAAGGAGATACTCGGAATGTCCACTAGCGTTGGGGTTCCGATCCTCATGCCCGATGGTCGCACCTTGGTGCGCGGTCCCCGCGTGAACATCCCGCAGCCCGAGGGCAATCGCACGAGCTTCGAGATCGCCGACCCAGCTCAGATCGACGCCTGGGCTCGCAAGGGCTGGGTCGATCTTCGTCCCGCGAACATGAAGATCTGGAGAGAACGCTTCGAGAAGATGGCTCTTACGAGAGACCAGGTCTTCAACGAGGGGACCGCCGCTGTCGACATCAAGACATATCTTGGTGGCGAGACCCTGGAGATAGGAAACGTGGTGGCGTGGATCTTCAACAACGAGCTCGAGGGCTACCGAATCAAATAGGCCTCCATGTAGGCTCGAGCCTGCTCGGGCCTATCCGAGACAACGGTCGAGAGATGCGTGCCGTTCCATGGAGCGGCACGCGGCGGAAGCGTCGTGGCAGAGCGTCTCGGTGCTCTCGTTGGCGACGCTCCGCGGACGCGAGCCGCTGGCTCCCCGGTCTTCCCAAGGCCGATCCCCTAGAAAATAGCGTCTAGGTCTCCCATCAGTGCTTCGGCCGCTGATTTCTGCAGGCTCACCAGGGACCGGGTGTGATCGGTGCGGGCAAACCACTGCTCCTCGCCTTGTTCGTCCACGCCTCGGAGGAGGTCGACACCTATCGGTTGGGACGCCTCCTCGGTCTCGAAAGCGAGTTGGGCCACCGGTTCGAGAATGCTCGGGGCTCTATCCTCCTCGAGATAGCTCGTTGCCCGCAAGGAAAGCAGACTGCCGATCCAGTTGTCGTACTGCTGCATCGGACGATCCGGCTCCTCCTGATTGGCGAAGTAGGACCGCCGGCTCTCGCCCTCGCGGGCGCGATGCACCATGGTCACGATTCGGCCGTCGGCGCTTCGAACCGTCACCTTCTCTATGTCTGGACGACGCAGATCGAGCAACTCTCTTTGCATCAGTCGGCGAGCGCCGTGCTCAAGAGTACGCAGTGGGCCGGCTTGGACAAGGTAGACATCCCGTCCCTCGGGACGTCGAATGTAGCGATATCCATCACCGTGGGTCATTCCTCCGACCTCGAAGACATGCGTGCGACCGCGTCCTACTATCTTCATCGAGGTCTCCGATCCTTCGAAACCCATCGCCTCTAGTCGATCATCACCGACATTCTCGAGGCTTCGCGTGGCAAGGAGAGGGGCGATGGCATCGACCAGTCGCCTAGCCTGGGGGCCGCCGGTGAAGATCACCTTGGCTTCGGAGCCGACTTTGCCATTCCCCACCGATGAAGACCCACCCTCGCCGGTCGTCTCCCGCTCATCTCCCGGCTCCTGATCAGGGCCCGGATCGCTCTCATCGTGCCCGCCTTCCCCCTCCTCTCCAGGCTCGGCGGCAATATCCTCCTCGTTGGTGGCAAGTGGCTTCTTCCTCGCCGGTAGCCTCTCGACCGCAACCCGAAGCCAATCGCCATGAGCATCCTCTAGCGCCGATACTTCGACTCGCTCTTCGGGTGTGGCCCATACGAAGCGCTCCAGGGTGTCACTCGAGATGTCGACGAGCCGTACCTTCCCCTCGGCCGAGACATCCGGTTTCTGGGTCCATGAGAGGTACGAGAGCACAAGGGCTACGAAGAGAAGCCCCCCAAGAGTGTAAACGCTTCGGTTCATCATGCACTCCTTTTACGGCGTCGTTTCACGTGAACCACCCCGCCAACGAGCACCAGTAGAGGCACGGCGAAGATGGTGCCGTAGAACCACATCACATCCTGCTCGCGGGTGTGTTGAATGCGAATGTCCTCCTCTGTTTCGACTAGGCCCGCCACGGCTTCGTCGTCGGTCAGCCACCGCAGCGTGTCCACGAGCCACTGGAGATTTCCTTGATTGCCGATGATGGGATCGGAGATCGCGTTGGAGTTGGCTAGCACTGCGCCTCGGAAGCTGCCCGTGTCGGTGTCTCGTGAGGCGGCCGCGCCGATCTCCCAGGTTCTCCGCTCCTCGGTTCCGGCATCGAGCTCGTGATTGGGGATGACGTCCGCCCAGCTATCGGGCATGGAGCGAATGGTGGCGCTGACTCGAAGACCGTCGCCGGGAGTAGTCTCCAGCCAGCCGGCGCCATCGGCTATCAGCATCAGGCGCGAGGAGTGACGGGAGAGGGTTCCGACCGAAGGGTGGGAAGAGAAGCGATTGGTGCCGATGATTGCTCTGTCCGCCTTGGTGCGCGTCCGTATCAGATGATGCCGATCGCTGTGAATCAGGTCGGTATGGAATCGGACCCCAAGAATGGATGTCAGCTCGGCGTGTCGCTCCTCGCCTGGCTCCAAGAGCAACAGGATGCGTCCACCGGCGTCGGCGTACTCCCGCAGCGAAGCGATCTCTTCTGGAAGAAACGGCTGCTTCGGTCCCGCGATCACTACGGCTGCCGCATCATCGGGAATGGCCCTGCCAAGCCCCTCGCCGACCCCCAGCTCGGACACCTTGAAGTTGAGCTGCTCGAGAACACGCTTTGCCGTCGAGATCTGCCTCGTCGGAGGCTCGTCCTCCATCGGGCTCCAATGCATCTCCTCGTGGCCGACGGTGAAGTATATGGTGCTCTCTGTTCGCGTAAGCTGAAGCAGGCGGTTTTGGAAGAGTTCATCGAAGCGTCTAAGCTGCCCTCGCGCTCCTTCAAGAGTGCTGCCCAGGTTGATCCGTTCCGTGTCGTTCGGACCTCGGGCCAAGATAACGGTGCCGTTTGAAGAGACTTGAAGCCTCCTCGAAAGCTCGAGGGCAACCGCTTGATCCACGGTCTGGACCTCGAGCATCTCCGAGAGGCGCTCCAGGGCCTCGAAGTATGGCCGAAGCTCTTGGTGAACGTCGTTTGCCGGCGGGAAGAAGAGGTATATCTCGACCGGCTCGGCGAGTGCCTCCACGAGAGCGCGGGTTGCCTCTCCAGGCGCCGTCGTGCGGATCTGCCGCAGGTCGTACGTATTGGAGTGCCGGTTTGCAAGGTAGTTCAGCGGGAAGGCGAGGGATACGGCGAAGGCAATGCAAAGACCCATCTGGGTGGCGTGTCTCACTCTTCTCGGCTGGGTCATGGCGGGCATCTGACCCAAAGCCCAGTCCACGAGGATCAGCGGCAGAGATCCGGCAAGCCATACTATCGGCCAGATAGCGGTCAGCACCGAGGTAAGCCTGCCGCCGGCCTCGGCACCCAGCGCCGTTGCCACCGCGGGCAGGGACAGGGCGTAGAGAGCAAGAGAAGCAAGCCCCACGCCCGTCAAGAGCAGCGCCGTCTTCTCCGCTCCTTTTCTTTTGGGATCGGCTCGTTTGATGGCGCCGGCCCGCAGCACGATGGTGGCCACCAAGAGGCCAAGAGCCGCGACGACGAGAACGAAGCGAGAGGTATGCTCTCCGCCGACGAGCCGCTCGGCCACGAAGAGGAGCGCCATCCCAACCAGGTAGAACACAAGCGAACCACTCATCGCCATCGCCTCCATGTAAGGACCCGGGTGGTCGCATAGAGGAACAAGAAGGTCAGGCTACCGTAGTAGACCAGGGCCTCGGTCTGTACTCGGCCCTGCATGAAGGGTCTGAAGTGCCGATCGAAGAGGCTCATGTAGGCAAGGACCTCGGAGAAAGGAGGTCCCGTTACCCTTGCCAAGAGCCAGCAAATAAGAAGCCCCACCACTATCGCGCCCGCCACGACGGCGGCCACCACCTGGCTTCTGGCAAGCGAGCTGCCGAAGGTTCCGATCGCGACGACAGCCGAGCCGAGAGCAAGAAGACCCACGTAGCCGGCGAAGATATGAGGGATGCCGACCTTACCGTTCACGAATATCAGCGCGGGCATGTAGAGGCTTAGGAGGATGAGAAGGGTCAAGAACGCCATCGCCGACAGATACTTGCCGGCAACGATTGCTCCGTCGGGCAGTGGAGCTCCCTCCAACAGAACGTCGGTGCCCGTCTGTCTCTCCTCGGCTATCAGGCGCATTGTCAGGAAGACCGCGGCAATCATGGTGGTGCCCGAGGAGAAGAAGAAGAACTGTTCGAGCACCTCGTGTGAGTATCGGGGCACGTCTCCCATTGCGAATGCGTTGAACATGAGCCCGTTCAAAAAGAGCACGGCGGCGACGATGATCCAGCCCCAAATGGAGTTTACGTACGCCGAGAGATCGCGACGGGCTACAAGGAGTGCTCCGCGAAAGGTCCGTTCCATCAAGCTACCTCCTCACTCTTCGGTTCGTTCGAGCCATCATCGACCTCAGGCCCGGTTTCGCTGGCCGCGGCGCTCTCCATGACTCCGACATCATCCCTGGAGGGTGTGCCGGTGATGCCAAGGAAGACCTTCTCCAGCTCTCCTTGCGCCTCGGCAAGACGCCGGACACCGAGGCCGGAGGCGACCAGCGCCTCTACTATCCTTTCGACCGCGCTTTCGCCGGAGCCCTCGGAGCCCTTCGAGCCCGTACGCACAGACTCATCGGCGCCCTGCTCCAGGGTGAGCAAGGCTGTCACTATGTCTCCCTCGACGCTTTCCATGGAGTGGCTCTTGATCTCCTTTCGTTCGGATAGCAGCGCTTCGAGCTTCGCCGCCTCTCCGCGAACCGTAAGGAGCATGCGATTGCCGACTCCACCAACCAGAGCTTCCTCGGCGCCCTCGGCGACCAGGCGTCCATCGTGTATTACGAGGATCCGATCGCAGGTCTGCGAGATCTCGGTCAGGATGTGGCTCGATACCATCACCGAGTGTTCGTCTCGGAGTGCGCGCACCGTCCTTCTCATCTCGACTATCTGCGCCGGGTCTAGACCGCTTATGGGCTCATCGAGGATGACTAGCGCGGGCTTGTGCAGGATCGCCTGCGCTATGCCGACTCTCTTCCTGTAGCCGTGGGAGAGCTCGCCGATGATTCTTCGCCGCGTCACAGGATCAAGCCCGGTGCGCTCGCAGACCTCGGGGATCCGAGCATTCACGTCGGCCCTGCTCATGCCCTTTAGCTGACCCGCGTGGCGAAGGAAGGCCTCGACCGTCATGTCCAGATATAGAGGAGGCTCTTCAGGCAAGAAACCCACCAGGGATCTGACTCCAATGGGGTCATCCAACACATCCTTGCCACCTACCTCTGCCACGCCCGCCGTGGGGGTCAAAAGCCCCGCCAGTATGCGAAGACATGTGGTCTTGCCCGCTCCATTCAGCCCCAGGACGCCTATGATCTCTCCCTTCTCCATCGAGAAGGATACGCCGTCCAGGGCGCGAAGCTGGCCGTAGTAACGGACGAGGTTTTCAACGCGAACGATGGGCATGGTTATCTCCAACGTGTTCTCGAGTCCTTCGGCCCGCCGGCTCGCCGGCGGAATCTCGCGGCGGAAGGTAATAGCCAGTCATGGTGCTTCGTCAAGCGGGGAGAGCACTTTTGGGACGATGCGGAGACCGAAGACAACATGCGAAGGCCCGAAACCCTTCGCCATCTCGAGTCGATTCACGCAATTCGGCCTGGGGTTCACCCTTATGCTTCTGGATTCGGATCGAGAATCTCCCTCCTTTGCTTTTCAGGGGCTGGGATCCCATTCGGTGGCACGTGTGAAGGGGCACTTTGCATGTCTCTCTTACAGAGAGGCTTGTTCCGGCCTCCTCGGGGCTCGTTCCTTTCCCTGGTCTTCTCGTGACCCGCTCCTGTGACCGGCTCCGAGGGGCCCGGCGAGCCCTCTTCTCAGAGGGCGCTGGCTGGCGGGCGCCGGCGGCACACTGTCTTTGAAATGCAACGACAGGGGGTGGCCATCGGCCGGCGTGAAGATGCCCAGTTGACGCAAGATGCCCGGTTTATGCGATTGTCGGGCCGCTAAGGTTTCTGGCATTCAACGTGCAACGGCCTCATCACAGGACTGATCGAGGAACCGTTGAAACCCCATATGGAAGTAATCATCCGCTCGGCAGGCGTTCTGTCGCGCAGGACCCTCGCCGAGCGGGCAGACACAGAGGCAACATGATGCGTCGCCAACAGCTAATAAGGATGCTTCTCGTAGCCGGTCTACTACCACTAATCGTGCCTGTCGCCGCCGAGGCGCAGAGCCGAGGTCGCACGGACGGTCCCCCAGGCTCCCATATAGGTGCTGGTGGGTACGAGGCTGCCGGGTTCTACCGATACTCCGCCGAGATGCAGTTCGGAGCGGCACTTTCCGAGCGGCCCGCCTTGAGCGGCCGCGACGATGGGCCACCCCTTTCGTTTGGTGCGGCGTTCTCCTTCTGGGGTGATGACTGGGTCCGCCTGGATCTCTCGGCTCACCACCTCTTTCACAACAGCCAGACCTTCTTTTTGGTCGGGCCTCGCTTCCAGACCGGCTTCTGGCCTGTCAGCGCTAGTGCGGGGGTGAAGGGCGGACTAGCGATTGTTCCGGATTTCGGAATACGCTTCGCCATCTCGCCTCAGGTGGGCGCGGAGATGCTCATAGGCGACAGGTTGGTGCTCGGGCTCGGCTATGCACTGGACATACCGGTGGATACGAGGGATTCCACAGTCGTGCTTTCCCACCGTCCGCACATGAATATGGGGTTCCGCTTTTGAGTCGGAACCTGGGTGGGACATAATGCCGGCTCTCTAGACCTACAGGTTGGAGGAAGAAATGAATCGCGCAACCAACAAGTACAAGACTGCTCTTCGAGGCCTCGCCGCCGCCGCTCTTGGAGTCTCGCTGCTCTCGACAGCCCATGCAGAGACCTCCAGCACGGGGAGGCTCGAGGTTCGACCCTCTTCCATGGCCGAGCTTCCCTTCCCGACCGGCGATGTCCGTACCATAAACGTGATCGAGTGGGACGCCAACGCGCTTCCTCGCGTCTACGAAAGATCGGACCAGCTGCCGCTGACCGATGCAGAAGTAGCCCGTCTCTCCGAGGCGGAGATGCCCGTGGAGATGATCGTCAAGATGATCGAGGAGCGACGATGCGCCTGCGATGCCTCCGCCGAAGGTTTGATCGCGCTGCGACAGGCCGGGGTCGCGACCGAAATCATTGCCGCCGTATCCACGCACTCGCTTCGGCCCAATCGCTACTTGAACCTGGCGCTCACCTTCGACTTCGATGGTGCCAGCAGGGTTGCCAGGGAGAGATTCCTCTACGTCTTCATCGAGGACGGTGATCTGACGCGGGTGTTCAGCGCCGATCTTGGAGCACTGCTCTCCAAGGAGCGCGCGCACGAGTCGATGGTCGATCGAAGCGACCTGCTCATCGCGAGGGAGATCCGGCGGATCGAGCTTGCGGGCAAGGTGCCGCTGAAGACGTACGGCTCTCGTCACGTGATGGTCGTGACCTCCGCGAACCCAGCCCTATCCCATCCAAGCCAGCTTTCGGAAAGGGAGCTCGAGGAGGCCCAGACCTACACAATCGATTACCCAAGAAGCTCCATCTCGAATATCTGCCGCCTACACGTGGGGTACCGCCGTGACGTAATGCTCGAGCACCGGTGGCATTTTGCCGGCAGCCGCTTCGAGTGTGAGTGGAACTGAATCCATGCATCAATGACCTTGAATTACCCGAGGAGCACTACCATGAAGCGCAGCCACACATATCTAGCCGCCCTGTGCAGCCTCTCGCTCTTCGCGGCCGCCTGTAGCGGGCCCAGGGCATACACGAGGGGCCAGTACGCCGACCCGAACACCATCGAGCTTCTGTCCGACAACTTCAGCGAGAACGACCTTCAGCTTATCGCCAAGCGAATGGTCGGCTCGCTCCAGGAGTCGGCCGCTTTCGCCAGAATCGAGGGCCAGCCCCTCATCATCGTCGGCGATATGCACAACCGCACAAGCGAGCATATCGACATGGGCTCGCTTGCCGACAAGGTGCGCGTGAGTCTGATGCATACAGGTCAGTTCTCGTTCATCGATCGCGACGCTCGCCAGCAGATTGCCGAGGAGTACGAGTATCAGCAGTCAGGCTATGTGCGCTCCGATCAGGCGACTGGTCCCGGTCAGCAGCACGGCGCGGACTACATCCTTACCGGCACCATCAGCTCGATCGTCCAGGAAGCCGGCCGCGACAAGATGATCTATTACAAGATGACCATGCAGCTTACCAACCTTGGCACTGGGGTCATCGAGTGGGCTGACGAGAAGGAGCTGCGCAAGAAGTTCCGCAAGCGCTCCGTTGGCTGGTAGCCAATGCTCGCCCGGCTCCTTGCTTTCGGGCGGCTTCCCATGACGGAGCCGCCCCCGCTTGGGGCTGGGCGCTTTGGTGAGATCCTCGTTGCTTTCGTGAAGACATGCAAGACACCTCTCGATGCCTCGCAAAGAATGCGAACCAGAAGGCACATACTCGCTCTTCCCTTGATCCTTGCCGTTTTTGCGCAAGGTTGCCTCGCCGACTACGTAGCGCGTACCGGCGGAGTGAGGCGGTCGTACGAACAGTACGAACATGGGAAGGCGATTGAAAAGCTCGACAGTCGAGCGGAGCAGAGCTCGACTGACGAAGATTCACGTACACATCCAGATTCTCTGCTCTACCTGATGGACCGAGGCATGATTCTCCATGCCGCCGGCTACTTCGAGGAGAGCAACGCCGCGCTGCATGAAGCGGAGCGCCTGGCATCACGGCTCGACATCGTCTCCATCACCGAGGAGGCAACCAGCCTGACGACGAGCGCTCGTCGTAGAGCATACCGAGGAGAGGTCTTCGAGGTTCTTCTCATCAATGTCTACAAGGCACTCAACTATGCGGCGCTGGGCAATCGTGAGGCGGCGCTGGTCGAGGTCCGCCGTGCTCATGAGCGGCTTCGGGCCATGGACGCCGACGAAAGAAAGGACTATCACCGGCTCGCGGTGGCTCGTTACGTGGCTGGGGCTCTCTGGGAGTGGGCGGGCGAGCTGGACTCGGCGTTCATAGACTACCAGAGGGCCATGGAAAAGACGGGGGATCTCGAGCATCTTGCAGAGCCTCTGTTGCGTCTTGCGCGGCAAACTCGGCGCGAGGACGCCTACGCCGAGCTGTTGGAACGCTACCCCGACATCGACCATGAGCCCCTTGGAGCCAACGAGGGACAGGTTGTCGTAGTGATCTCCGGAGGACTCTCACCGGTCAAGAAGCCATCGGTGCGAAATGGCGAGCAGGATCTCTTGGCGCTGCCTTACTATCAGCGCCGAAGCTGGCCGGGAGCTAGCGCCGGGGTCTCGATAGGTGAGCTCGAGCTACGGGCCGTCACCGTCACGAGCGTGGAGAATGTGGCGGTGCGGCATCTCGAGGACAGGATCGTGCGGATGATTGGGAGGGGTATGGCTGGAGTCGCGATAAAGGGAGGGGTCGCCGCCGCCATTGGTGCAATCACTAAGAGCGAAGAGCTGGCTCTGTTGGCTTTCAATATCCTGCTTGCCAGCAACAGGCCCGACCTACGTTCCTGGCTCTCCCTGCCCGCGGAGTTTCAGCTCGCCAGGGCGAGGCTTCCAGCCGGCGAGCACGTAATCGAGATAGTCTGGGGCGATGAGACGACCCGCCATTCGGTCACGATAAGGCCGGGTGAGGTCTCGGTCTTGCCTCTGCGTTTCTACTGAGACGAAAGCTGTCTTTCAGGCCTGGCCTAACAGGGGAGGTGCGATTAGGATTCATCTCCCAGAAAGAAACGGCCGCTCAGCTCGATTATCGAGCATTGATGGCCACGTCGCCCAGACCACGAGGTGATGGAATGCAGCTTAGGCTCGATAGAAAAAGGATTGAGGAGGCCCGAAAGCTATCCGGAAGGATTGTGGCGGATCTGATGGGCCTAATCACCCAGAACACCACCACATCGGTGGAGAGGGCTTATCTTCGGCTGTTGGGGCTCGATGGAACCGACGACTACGAGGTTCCCCTTCCCAACGTCGTCGTGAGTCATCTGCATGAGAAAGGCGTGCTCGGCCGGGGTGCCTGCTACTGGGTGGCCAATGCTATGTCGCATCATGGGCTGGGCCTCGAGGATGTGGCAAGTAAGGTTGCCGCGAAGAAGATGGATTTGACCACGATCGAGCAGGGTCCCGCCGAGAAGGTGATGCCCGTGCTCGACGATCTCGTCGCGAGGGGAATCGAGAGGATTGACGCCCAGCGCGATAGCAGATCACGAGCGCGGGAGAAGCTTGGGGTGGGAAAGGATCCCATGCTCTACATCATTGTCGCCACCGGTGACATCCACGCCGATGTGAGTCAGGCACGGGCGGGAATCAAGCAGGGAGCGGACATCGTGGCGGTGATACGCCATACCGCCCAGAGCCTTCTCGACTACGTGCCCTACAGCGCCACTACCGGCGGAGTGGGCGGAACGTACGCAACCGGCGAGAACTTCCGGATCATGCGTGAGGCGATGGACGAGGTGGGCCGGGAGGTCGGCAGGTACGTGATGCTCACCAACTACTGCTCCGGCCTCTGCATGCCGGAGATCGCCGTGCTTGGAGCATTCGAGCGCTTGGACGTCATGCTCAACGACTCGATGTACGGCATTATCTTTCGCGACATCAACATGCGAAGGACGTTCATCGATCAGTATGTATCGCGGATGATCAACGGTTACGCCGGGATCGTAATCAACACGGGCGAGGACAATTATCTGACGACCGCCGACTCCTTCGAGGCCGCGCATACGGTCATCGCCTCGCAGTTCATCAACGAACGGTTCGCATTGGAAAGCGGCCTTCGCGAGGAGCAGATCGGCCTGGGCCACGCCTTCGAGATAGACCCCCGCATGGAGGATAGCCTTCTTCACGAGATAGCTCAGGCCCAGCTAGTTCGTCAGCTGTTCCCAAACTCGCCGATCAAGTATATGCCGCCGACCAAGTACATGACGGGCAACATCTTCAAGGGCCACGTCCAAAACGCCATGTTCAACCTGGCCTCGGTCCTGACCGGCCAGTCCATCCATCTCCTTGGGATGCTGACGGAGGCGCTCCACACCCCGCATCTGCAGGACAGGTACCTGGCCATCGAGAACGCCCGCTACATCTTCGATGCGGCGGGCAGCCTGGCTTCGGAGCTTCAC
>SKWY01000098.1 GCA_007128675.1 Deltaproteobacteria bacterium
AGGGCGACGCAAAAGAGAAGAGCTGTCCTAGAAGCGAGATCCAGGGGCAGGGTCATACCGAAGATCATCACCATGGCGGCGCTCACGGTGTGGATCTTCATGTTTCGCTGCGTGGCTACCGTTCTTACGACACCGAGCCCGGCGTTGCGAAACGAGTGGAGGAGCCCCCTTTTTCGGTTGGCGGGCCATTGACCCGGATCATCGGAGGCCGAGCTCTTTCTACCCACATCTCGAGCTTGAGAAGGCTTGGCGGCCAAGGTCAGAGGCCCTCCTTGTCCGCTATGGAGGCGAGAGCATCCACGATCTCGAAATGGCACGTTCCATTGCTGGCCATCAGACCCGATCTATTCACGGGATCCCTCGCGTCGTATGGAATCGGCCGTCCTCGACAGTCGGTCATCAGGCCGCCGGCCCCGCGAATTAGGGCATCAGGCGCACAGGCATCCCAAAGACGTGTTCCGGAGGCTGGATGTAGGTAGAGATCCGCTTGGGCCGATGCGACCATCCCGAGCTTCACTCCAACGCTGCCGCTTCGAACCTCGTTGGTCACTCCCAGCTTCTTGGCCGCCTCGTCGACGGCCTCGGAGCGGTGGCTTCTGGACACGGCCATGGTCATTCTCGACGGCTCGGAGGTAGCGCTTACGCGAATGACCTCTGCTTCTCCATTCGGCAACACCTGTCGAAAGGCACCGATACCAGGTCCTCCCCAGTAGAGAAGCCCTCTTGCAGGCAGCAAGACAATTCCCAAGACGGCAGTCTTTTCCTCGGCCAAGCCGACCATTACGGCAAACTCATCGATACCCTCTATGAACTCTCGTGTTCCGTCTATGGGGTCCACGCACCATCTTCGAGGAGAGACATGATGGGAAGATCGAAGCTTCGAGGAATCGTCGAATGAAGGGCGGCTGGTCGCGTCCTGGTCCCCGATGGCCGAAGGGTGCGCGGCCCTGACTCCGGACTCCTCGGCCAGGATGACATCGTCGGGAAATGCGCTGGATAGGCCATCTACGAGAAATGCGTCGACCTCGCGATCGGCCACGGTGACCGGCTCTTCTCCTGCCTTGGTCTCCTTTGCCGCGCGCCCGTACCAATGCATCACTCGCTCGTTGGCCTCGAGCACCAGGCCAAGAGCTACCTCCAGCTCTCTTTGCAGGTCAGACACGACTCAAAGCCTTATCGTGATTTGGCTGAGCAGCCGGGTATCCAGAGGCGCCACGTCCTCTGGAGGGCGACTCTGCATGGCTGCTATGAAGGCGAAATTCAGGGCCACAATCTCCGTAAGCGGTATCATTAGACCCGTTTCGGCCAGGAGCCTGAAGTCTCGTGGCACCATGACTCGGGGCTGGACATAGAAGGACTGCGTGAGCGACAGGGCATCACCGAGAGAGATACGCCCTATGATGTAGCTGGATGCCCGAAGGAAGCTGCTCCTCTGGCCAGAGTCTTCCTGCAGCCCCTCGCTTATCTCTATGCGCTCGCCCATTAGTGCAAGGCCAAGGGCAAGAGAGCGAGGCTCCTCGTGTATGGGTACCCATCGTGGCCCGAGCCCGAGAAGCAAACGTACCCGGTACCTCCGCTGCGGATCGAACTCGTGCTGCGCGAAGCTTTCGATGGACCATCTGTTCGCGAACCAGTAGCGGTAGCGAATGTGCTCGAATGTGCGGCGTCCATCCTCGATGCTCTCACCAAGAGTCAGCTCGCCGCGCAGGCTGCCCATCAGCTGCTGCGCCCCCAACCCGTACTGAACGCTTGCCTGGCCGCCGAGCACGAGCAGGTCGATGTTGCCTGTACGCCAGTCCGCCGATGCGTCGAATGAGGCGCTGACCCCATCCTCTACGAGCTCGGAGAATCGAGTCTGTACGTTCACGATCTGAGCCCTGGCCATGGAGGGTGGACCCGCGAGTAGGACAAGGATGATGGCCAGAGCGCGGCGCGGTGAGGGGATCATGAGGGCGTCTTGTGGTGGAGGTCGGGAAGATAGGCGGGAGCAAGCCCGAGATTGGTTGGTCTCGCAACCTCTCTAGAGCTGACTCGAAAAACCCAGATTGGCCAGTATGCACATCGATTGTGAGGGCTCAAGGGGGATCATTCGCTCGTGCAAGGTGAGGATGCGAATGGTGGTTTTCGGTCTTGAGCCTTCGGCGAAGAATCGTCGTCTATCGTCTAGATCTCCTCGTTTGCGAACACCCCACATGCCGCTCCCGCGGCACTGGTGGAGAATCCCCGGCGAACGAGGAAACGGGCAGCCTTGGTTCGGGCCTCATGGCTAGCGTCTGCAAGCTCGCCAAAGCGTTTCGACGCAACATTTCTTGCGAGTGTCTGCTCGCCGCCGGCCTCGCCCATGGCCTCGTCTAGTGCGGCGGTCGCCAACTCTTTGTCGATGCCGCTGGCGAAGAGCTTCGAAAGAATGCCCCGTGGACCAAGACCTCCTCGAACTAGGGAGGCGGCTTTCTCCTTCGCGAAGCGACGGTCATCAAGGAGGCCGGACCCGATTAGGCGGTCGATCTCGTCCTCTACGACTTCCGTTGAGAAGTCCTTGCGAGTGAGCCGAGAGCGCATCTCGGCGACCGAACGAGACCGATGCGTCAGGAGTCGAAGCGCGGTGGCATGGGCGCGCTCACGCTCGCTTTGCGAAGTTCGAGCCTCCATGACGCAGCGCTACCAGCATCGCCAGGATTAGTCCATGACCTTGAGGACCAGCGAGGCCTTATTGGTCATGGGAGTGATGACCGGGACCGGCACGAGAAGGTTCGAGAGGGTTCACCATAGTGGTCGATTCACCCTATTTATTCTTGGCTTCGGTATTTCCCGTTTCGAGCGATCCGGCAGCTTTGGCCCTTGCCGCCCTTCGTCTACGAGACGCCATGAGAGGGCAAGAGAGAATGGCATTTCTCGAGCCGGAGGGCTCGCTTGTCGAGCCTGACTGAACGCGCCGGGCCGTAGACCTTCCCTACGGCCTCGTTCCAGGTTCATTCCCAAGAGATCTCCAGGATTGTCGTCCCTGGAGATTGTCTCTCACAGCTGCCGCTCACATGAGAAGCTCCTCCCATGCGAACGAGAGCGAACATGGAACCTAGAATCGCCTCCGCGTACCCGGGCTCGAGCACTGCCGGGTTGTCCTCGACGATGATGACAGCTCCTCTCTCATCGAGACGATCGAGTCTTACCTTGCCAGTGTCGAGAAAGCGCCGCCACGCTTTGGTTATGCAGGGCAAGAGCGCCTTGGGGCCCGTGTCCCTGTGCACCAGGCGCCGAAGGCGCAGGAAGTGGCGACTCTGCGATCGAAACGCAAGGTCGGTGCATCCCTCGGGGCCCAACCTGCGGGATGTTGCCCACGCCAGCTCCACGAGCATCTGCTGTGGGTACCAAGAGGACTCCATGATGCCTTGAAGGCAACATAGACGGCTCTCTGGCGAGAGGTCGGCGAGGAGTCTTCCTAGCGCTCTCTCCCCATGGTCCGACTCATAAGTGTCGATGAGGGACCTGATGATAGAGCCCCTGACACGGCCATCGAAGCTCTCCGACACTTCAGTCACATCGGTCATCGAAGCGTCTTTTCCAATACTACGGGCACCTGCCAAGGACCTCGCTACATCCATTGCGTCACTCCCCCTTGAATGCGATACGAGATGAATACCTGCGACCTCTAAAAAAGGTCGGGACACGGTCCTCCGACCGCGTAAGGCAAAACCTCAAGGACTGCAGGGACACCTGACTCACGCAAGTCGCAATGACCGATACCGTCCCCCGACGGCGCATCCAAGGATGCTAACTCCGGGACGCTAAGTCTAGTGGGGCAGATTGCTACCGGGACGAAAAACCTTCCACCTCGAGCCGGTCGAAAAGAAGGGCCACTCGCTCACTGGTCTGGCCATCCCATAAACTCGGAGGCTTGGCGCTCCTTGCCCCTCTTGCCAGGGAGGCTCTTGCCTCCTCGATTATTCTCGCGCAGTCGGTGCCGACCAGAACGTTGGTCCCTTCGGTCACGGTTATCGGGCGCTCCGTGTTTTCTCGAAGGGTCAGGCAGGGCACCCCTAGGGCGGTGGTCTCTTCTTGTATGCCTCCGCTATCGGTGAGCACCAGCCTGGCGCTCTCTTGAAGGGCCAAGAACTCCAAGTACCCCTGCGGCTTCAGCAATCGGAGTGAGGGGTGATTCTCGATGTGGCTCGACAAACCGAATGCCTCTATTTTTTGTACCGTTCTTGGGTGAGCGGGAAAGAGAACCGGCAGCTCCCGGGACAGGGTCGCCACCGCCTCCAAGAGCCCGCTGAAGACCTCCTGATTGTCGACATTCGATGGACGGTGCAAGGTGAGCAGCGCGTAGCTTCCAGGCTCGACCCCTAGGTCAGTCAGGGCGCTTGTCGCCCTTGCTTTCTCGAGGTGCTGGAAAAGACTGTCGATCATTGCGTTGCCGACCCTGTGGATGCAGTCATCCGGAGCGCCTTCCGCCCTTAGGTTCTCATCGGCGTCGGCGGATGGGGTCAAAAGAACGCTGCTTATGCGGTCGGTCAAGATGCGGTTTATCTCCTCTGGCATCGACCAGTCATTGGAGCGAAGGCCGGCCTCGAGGTGAGCAACCTCTATGCCCAGCTTCACGGCGACCAGCGCGCAGGCGATGGTGCTGTTCACATCGCCGGCGACGAGGATGGCGCGCGGCTTTTCCCGGAGAAGCACAGGCTCGAACTTCTCCATTATTCGCGCTGTTTGCACGGCGTGAGAGCCGCTGCCCACGCCGAGGTTCACTTTCGGCCTCGGCATCTTCAGATGTTCGAAGAATACCTGGGACATGCTCGCATCGTAGTGCTGACCCGTGTGTACGAGAGACGCCTTGTGTCCATGCCGCCGAAGGGCCTCGAGCACCGGCGCGACCTTCATGAAGTTCGGCCGCGCCCCGACTACGCACAGGATCTTCACTCTAGGCCGTCACGATCTTTATGGCTGGAGCATCGACATGACGCATCACGCCGCGGGTGTCGACGATCAGCGGCGCAAGGTTGGCCACTCGCTGGTAGTCGACGTTACCGTGATCCGTGACGACAATCGCCACATCGCAGTCACGGAGTACATCGTCGGTCAGCTCGACGGAGGAGAGGTCGATGTCGTGCTTTCGCATGGGAGGGATCTTCTCTATGAACGGATCGTGATAGGTCACGTCCGCGCCTCGGTCCTGTAGCAGCTCGATGATCTTCATCGCCGGTGACTCACGGACGTCGTCCACGTCTTTCTTGTAGGCCACGCCGAGGATCAGGACGTTTGCCTCTCGAAGAGGTTTGCCGAAACAGTTGAGGGCCTCTACGGTGCGCGTGAGGACGTACCTGGGCATGTAGGTGTTGATCTCCCCGGCAAGCTCGATGAAGCGAGTCGAGAGCTCGAACTCCCTGGCCTTCCACGTAAGGTAGAAGGGGTCGACGGGGATGCAGTGGCCGCCAAGACCAGGACCTGGGTGGAAGGGCATGAAGCCGAAGGGCTTCGTGGATGCCGCCTCGATCACTTCCCACACGTCCACATCCATGCGGTCACAAAGCATCTTCAGCTCGTTGACCAAAGCTATGTTGACCGATCTGAAGACGTTCTCGAAGAGCTTGGTCATCTCGGCCACTCGCATGGAGGAGACGGGGACTACCTTGTCGAGGGCCATCTCGTAGAGACTGACAGCGGCTTTCTGGCATTCGTCGGTCAGCCCGCCAACGAGCTTTGGGATGCGCTGTGTATCGAAGCTCGAGTTGCCGGGGTCCTCTCGTTCCGGGCTATAGGCCAAATGAAAATCCACGCCCGCCGTGAGCCCGCTTCCCGCCTCCAGGTGATGCCTTAGTAGCTCGTCGCTCGTGCCCGGATAGGTGGTGGACTCCAGCACGACGATCTGCCCTTCCCGCAGATGCGGAGCTATGGATCGAGCTGTGCCCTCGATGTAGATCATGTCGGGCTCGCGATGCTTCGTCAGCGGAGTCGGTACGCAAAGGAGTATTGCGTCGCATTCGGCCACCTTCGAGAAGCTCGATGTGGCGAGGAATATGTCCTTCTCGCAGAGCTTCGCGATTTGCTCGCTGGGTATATGCTTCAAGTAGCTTCTGCCGGCGTGGAGGTCGAGGATCTTCGAGTCATCGACGTCGAATCCTATCACTCTGATGCCGGCGCGACCGAAGGTGAGCACCAGCGGCAGGCCAACGTAGCCCAGGCCGACCACGCCGACCACGGCTTCCCCCGCTTCTATACGGCTTTGCAGCTTGTTTGCCGTCATCATTTGCTCCCGTGCCTCGAACGAGGCGTCATGTCTCTCGAGGCAGCTCGAGTGGAAAAGAGAGGTTGTCTCACTTTCACAGGGCCTGGGTTCGGTCAAGATGGAAAGGTCCCGATGGATCCTGGCCATCTTGGCAAGCGGTGACCGTATAACTCAGGCGGAGCGATGAGTTGGAGGTAATGTGCCTCCGGGGTGCGAGGCTTCCCCAGGCCGCTGGCACGATGAAGTGGCTGTCTTTGGGGGGAGGTGGCCCCGGCCGTGAGGCGGCCCTGGAGCTTGGCTGGCGTTCTGGCTGCCCCTGTCCGAGGGAACGATGACGAGGTGCCGGCTTTTGGTGCAAGCCCAAAGGATTGCGAGATAATATGGACAGCCTCATGCCGCGTACCGTCATTCTGGGCGCAGCCGGCTTCATCGGCTCGCATCTCGTCGATCGTCTTCTTGCCCACGGTCACGAAGTGGTTGGGGTGGATAGCTTCGTCACGGGGGTGCGGGAGAATATCGCCCATCTGGAAGGTGAAGGGAGCTTCTCGCTTCTCGAGCAGGACGTTACCGTCCACATCGATGTCGAAGGTCCCGTCGACAACGTCGTGAACCTAGCTTCGCCTGCAAGCCCCGTTCACTACATGCAGCTCCCCATAGCCACCTTGGAGGCTGGGTCTCTCGGGACTCGCAATGCCCTGGGCTTGGCCAGGGCGAAGAATGCTCGTTTCCTGCAGGCCTCGACGAGCGAGGTCTATGGCGACCCTCTGGAACATCCCCAAACCGAGGAGTACAGAGGCAACGTCAATCCGATAGGTCCTCGCAGCGTCTATGACGAGGGGAAGCGATTCGGTGAAGCTCTGGTGATGGCGTACCACCGAGCATTGGGCGTCGATACTCGAATCGCGCGCATCTTCAATACCTACGGTCCAAGGATGCGTTTTGACGATGGCCGCGTCGTGCCCGCCTTCGTCTCACAAGCTCTTCGGGGGCAGCCACTGACGGTATTTGGTGACGGCTCCCAGACTCGCTCCTTTTGTTTCGTCCTGGACATGGTCCGAGGGCTCGAGAAGCTGCTCGAGTCGAGCGAGCACATGCCTGTCAATCTGGGTAACCCCACGGAGCATACGATTCTCGAGTTTGCCGGTATGGTGCAGCGCTTGGCAGGGATCTCCCTAGAGATCGAATGCCTACCGCTACCCACCGATGATCCGAGGCTCCGCAGGCCCGACATCGAAAGGGCGCGTCGCTTGCTTCACTGGCAGCCCGAGGTGTCGTTGGAGGAGGGGCTTAGGGACACGATCGAGTGGTTTCGCAAAAGAGTCTAGGGCCCGGCGTGTTGCCGAATCGCGCATCATGGCGATGAATGGGGCTTTAGCGCGGCAGTCTGGCTCCCTGTCTCCAGCAGCGACCCATTACCCGAAAGGCCTCCAGGCCGTCGCGCCATCCGATCTTCTTCCCCTCGGCGTAGGAACGCCCAGCATAAGAGATGGGCACTTCCATGATGCGGCAGCCAAGCCCGGCCAGATGGGCGGTGACCTCGGGCTCGAAGCCGAAGCGGTCCTCTCGAAGAGGGAGTTTCTTCAGGGTGTCCGTACGTATGGCCTTGTAGCACGTCTCCATGTCGGTCAGACGAAGGCCCGTCAACAGGTTGCTCGTCGCCGTAAGCACCCTGTTGCCAAGAGCGTGGAAGCCAAGGCGCATTAGAGGGGGAGCATCGAGCCAGCGAGAGCCATAGACAGCGTCGGCCCGGTCATCCAAAACCGGTCCTACCAGGCGCTCATAGTCCGCTGGATCGTACTCGAGGTCGGCGTCCTGAACTATCGTCACTTTTCCTCGGGCCTTTGCGATGCCAGCTCGAAGCGCGGCCCCTTTTCCTCGGTTGAAGGGCTGCAGCAGGACCGTAAGCCTCGAACGAGAGGCGTCCTTGGCCCAGGCTCTCTCCAGCTCGGCGAGGAGTTCCCGGGTTCCATCGGTGGAGCCGTCGTCGACAACGATAATCTCCTTGTCGATATCGGTCTCGTCGACGTCATGAAGTACGGTCTCTATCGTGGAGACCTCGTTGTAGGCTGGAACGATTACGGTCAGGTCCATTCGGAAGTCTTTCTTTCCATCCCGATTAGGCATCTTCAACGGGCAATGCCACAAGCCCGCTTCCCCTCTTCGGTTGCGATGAAGGTGCAGTCGCAAGTCTCCAAGAGCCGGGCGCACTCCTCCTTTGCTTCACCGGTTTCCTCGGCGGGAGCCTGATCGAAGATATTCCGTGCTCGTCGCTTGCAAGCCTCTATTTCGCTCTCCGATTCCTCGCACTCGCAGATCTCCTCGGCTAGGGCGAGACAGGGATGGATGCATCCCCCAAGCCAAGAAAACGAGAATATGAAAAATGCCGCCGCGACGAGTCTAATCATTCTACCTTGTGCCATGGTGAGCAAACCCCATCTCTTTCCATCGTCCGGGGCTCCAGGTGGTGCCGGTGCCTTCATCGCCTAGTTCATTCCCAACGACGCCCTGACGGAAGAGAATCTGTAGCATTCGGTTTAAAGAGTGCCTCGGCCTTTCGAGCAGGGCGAGGCTCGTACGAGGCCGATATCATCGAAGTAGACCAAGAGGCAACGTAGTAGGAACCACCCAGATCGTCGGGTATCGGACTCCGCCCGCGCTCTGCTCCCACGCCCGGCGCCTTTGCCCGATCGCAGGCTGCGCCCGCGCGCGGCTCTTGTGTACCTGATAGCCTCGATTCGATCGCCGGCAAGCCCCATCCCGATAATGAGTCGCCCATGGGCAACGTCGGTCGTTTTCAGCACGATGGGGGGCGATTCGCCCATCTCCCTTGTTTGTTGCTCATCGGCCAGCAGGTTCGTTGCAAGTTTCCGCGGGCTTCGCACCGCGGACACATGTGCACAGAGACGGGGCCATTGGGTTATAGAGGACAGCTGGGAGCACAGAGTTGAGTGAGAAGAGGAAAACGGGGGTTGTTGATCCCAAACATGAAGAGCCGGGCCGCGCCCGTCCGGGTGCCGCCGATCCGGCGACTCGCGAGAAGAAGGAAGGCAAGAGGAAGAGACGGCGGAGCCATCAAAGAGAATCCTCGAGAGTCGCGAGGATCCTGACCGCCTTTGCCGAGGTTCTCGTCATCGTCTCGGTGATCGCTGCTCCATTGATGTTGGGCTCCGTGCCGCTATGGTCCGTCGGGGTCGGGCTGGCGCTATCGGTGATGGCTATTGGGGCACTTGGCGTCGCGGCTTTTCTCGAGGGTCGAGCGCTGCCTCTTCATCCAGTCTCCCTCCTCCTTGCTCTAGTCGTGGCTTGGGAGGCCTTTCAGCTCATTCCCTTGCCTCCCGGTCTTCTTGCCGCACTCAGTCCCAGAGCCGCCGAGATCTTCGAGCTTACACTTGGGGGAGCGGGGCACTGGCCCGCTTGGCGCCCCATCTCCTTGGATCCGATCGCCACCGGTGTTGCCGTGACCCGTCACGGAAGCTGGCTGCTGCTCTTCATGGCCGCCATGGCTCTCTCGAGGAGCCGTCCTCGCCGTAAGAGGTTGATCGCATCTCTTGGCGTCTCGGTCGCCTTGGTTGTCATTCTGGCTTTTTCCCAAAAACTCATCGGGACCGATCGGATCTTTGGGGTCTATCCCACCAGGCCAGGAGGCTGGCTCTTCGCGGCTTTTGTGAACCCCAATCATCTTGGCGCCTACCTCGACTTATTGGCGCCCGTCTGTCTCGGCCTCGCGCTTCACGTAAGGGACCGCTCGAGAGCCGCTTTGTGGGGCCTCGTCTTCGTTCTCGCTGGAGCGACGTGTCTCTTGACCTTGTCGCGTGGCGGCATAGTCGCGCTGGTCGTTGCGTTGACGGTCTTCGCCATTCTTCGAAGAAGGCTTCAAGAGCCATCGCACGATCGCGTGGCGGCAGAGCTGCCCGGGGAACATCAGTCGTGGATTTGGGCCCAAGCATCGAGCTTGATGCATCGCGGCAGGGTCGCCGCGCGCGCTTTCGGTCCAGCCTTGCTCGTTGGTGGTACCTTGGCGACGGGAGCGTACCTCGCCTTGGACCCCATCCTTTCGGAGGTCCATACGCTCATTGACCAAGACAGCATGGCCGATGAGGTTCGGTGGCGGATATGGTCCGGAGCACTTCCCTTGATTCGAGACTTCTGGGCCACCGGCATCGGAAGGGATGCTTTCGTCGTCACCTATCCCATGTACAAGGACTTCGCCGGCCAGGTTACCTTTTCACATGCCGAAAACCAGCTGGTCCAAGCGCTCTCCGAGCTGGGAGTGGTTGCGACGGTGATGCTTTGCGTTGGCCTCGCTTCGGCATGGTTCTCGGTAGCGCGAAGGAGGGATCTGGATGCGATGCAGGTCGGTCTGCTGGCTGGGCTGGCTGGACTGGCTCTTCATGAGATGGCCGACTTCGCGACGTCTTTTGGTGGGGTAGGCGTGCCGGCCTCGGTGGCGCTGGGCATACTGCTGGGAGCGGGGCTGCGTGGCGAGGCTCGCGGGAAAGGCCGGCGACGCAGGGGTGATCCGGCCTCGCCGAAGCCGGATTCGATGGGCAGGGGCAACTCGATTCGTTCTCTTGCTTGGATTCCACGATATCTAGGGGCCGCACCTCTGTTGGCGGCTTGCCTTGTGATGGTGGCTCTCGGTTCGTCATCGCTTGCCCGGGCGTGGGCATACGAGGATGACGAGGAGCTTGTGCGGGTCGTTGCTAGGATTGAGGCGGGGGATCCGATCTCGGATGTGATTTCGACGGCGATGAAGCGGCGACCAACGGATCACATCCTTCCTTTGGTGGCGGCTCGCCAAAGCATCGTGCGTGGGAATGTGGCGGAGGCGATGCAATGGGTGAACCTGGCAATCCATCTCGCCCCCACCGAGAGTCGAGGCCACCTGCTTGCAGCCGAGGTTCTGGCCCGGGCCGGCCACAAGCGCCAGGCTCTCTTGCAGTATCGCCTTGCCGCACAGTGGGGACAGCCGATCCGGCGAGTCCTTTCGTTGGCTGCCGTGAGGTATCCGGCTGTGGAGCACCTGGCTAGCGCTGCTCCCGACACCATCGAGGGAAGACGAGAGCTCATGCGCTTTCTGGCTGCGGCGAGACGGCACGATGAGGCCCTGACCATTGGAAGGAAGGCTTTGCTTCAGGAACCCGAGGACGTGGAACTCTTGGTGTTGGCCGCAACGTCTGCCCAGCGTCTGGGCTTGCACGAGGACTCGGAGCGGTTTTCAAGAAGGCTCCTTTCCGTCGATGCCAGGGAAGGGCGGGGATACCGTCTTCTCGCTTCCGTCAAGATGGCAATGGGGGAGCCTGAAGGCGCCATAGAGATCTTGGAAGAAGGCCTCCGGATGCTGCCCAGGGACGTCTCTCTTTCCATGCAGCTGGCAAGGGCCCTTCTGCGCGGCTCCAGGGATCCCGACAAAGCTCTCGATGTTCTGGCCGAGATGCATGTGCCGTCCAATGACCGGACCCGCAGCCGCATGCACGCATTGCGCGGGGACGCTCATAGGGAGCGTGGCCGGACGAGACAAGCGCTCGAGGAGTACCGCACGGCGACTCGTTTCGCGCCAGACGACCATCGTCCTTGGGTATCCATGGGTGATCACCTCATGGCAACCGATCAGTGGGAGCGGGCCTTGGAGGCATATCTGGAGGCTCGGAGGCGGCGGAGCACATCGGCGATTGAGGCGAGAGTGCAAAGGGCGGAAAAGAGAGTGGAGGCTCTTCGAGAGTTCCGAGCTCGGGAGCGTATCTTTGGGGACGGCGAGGTTGAGCTGCCCGTTCCCGAAGGTTCCCGATGAGAGGAATCATCATCGGGCTCGGTCGAAAAGGCAGTCGATCGCAGCCACGCAAATTGCTCGTGACCGACCTGCGGTGTTAAGTTTCGAGCTATGTCCGATAAGGCTCCAACCAGATACTGGGTGCGCAACGATAAGGGCAAGATGTGGGGCCCCATCGAGGCTAGCACCGTCCATCTGCTATTGGAGCAGAACGCACTACCTGGTCGGCTGCAGGCCTCCCTGGACGGTCTCGAGTTTGCGATGATTGGCCGTTTTCCAGAGCTTCGAGAAGGGGTGCCAGTCGAGCTATGGGGGGTGGATCCAAAGGAGGTAGGGGCAGAACCGTCTTCACCGCGGCCGGAGGGTGGCGCCCCGGGAGGCAAGGGATCGCCTGATCTCCTTGCGCCCTCGGACAGGGACGGTCCGGCTGCTCCACCCGCGCCCGGAGCCCCGCCTGGGATGGGCACCCGTCCTGCTCGTGGTCCCGCGCCCGGAGCCCCGCCTGGGATGGGCACCCGTCCTGCTCGTGGTCCCGCGCCCGGAGCCCCGCCTGGGATGGGCACCCGTCCTGCTCGTGGGCCCGCTACGGGGGCTCCTCCTCGCGGCGGAACGGCGCCGGCGCCCGAGGCCGAAGCGCTGGATCCGTCGGCCCTCGCGCCGGAGAGCGAAGCGATGGATCCGTCGGCCCTCG
>SKWY01000541.1 GCA_007128675.1 Deltaproteobacteria bacterium
CCTCGGATTTGCCCTTCGAGGCGTCGATTCTGCCCACGGTCAATAGACGACACAGATTCTTCCAGCCGGCCCCGGTTCGCGCGAGCATCACGAGACGCGCGCCCGCCGGGATCGGGCAGGATTGCCTACTCGAGGAGGTAGTCGACTTGGAGGAGCCAATCGTCACTTCCGCTCCAAGGATTGGTCGCAGGCCATGCTGGGAAGATGCCGAGTGAAACCTGACGGCGCCGGTCACGCTGTCTCGGTCGGTCAGAGCCAGATGCTCGTGGCCTAGGCGGGCCGCTTCCTTGACCAGATCCTCGGGGAGGCTTGCTCCCTCGAGAAGAGAGAAGGCGGAGAGGGCGTTTAGCTCGGTGTAGGTAAGCGGCATGAGCGCATCGTTCGGATCGAGGGCGCGCCGAACGATATACGAACGTATCTGCCTGAAAGCAAGAGCCCGATCGAAGTGTCCAGCTTCAAACGGGGATCGACGAGGGTCACGACAGCGGGGGGCGAAGATTGCGAATGGATGGTGCCATGTCCGGATTGGACGAAGGAGCGATCCACGGTAGGCCGCGCATCAATATGCCCAGGAGATGGAGGGCGACTCGGTGATTTGGGGCTAGGCGTCTTGGTGGCGAGAGGGGGCTCGAGCTGGTAACATTGGGGTAATTGTGCCAATTTCGGAGGGTGCTCGTCGCGAGCGCTCATTTGGGTTTTGTGCTCGAGCCAGCAAGAGGAGAGAAGGTAGTCATGAGAAGCCCGCTTCTAGCTCTTTCGTTCGCCATCGCTCTTTTCTGCCTTTCTTCCTGCGGAACCGGCACACCTGTTCATGTCAACGGTCAGCTCTGTACTCCCAACGAGCGCAGTTGCGATGGAGACCGCCTGCTCGAGTGTAGTAGCGACGGCGAGAGTTGGTTTCTTGTCCGGGAGTGTGCCGAGGGATGCGAGAACGGTGCGTGCATCTGTACTCCCGATTGTCACTCGAGAGAGTGCGGGCCGGATGGATGTGGGGGCAGCTGCGGCAGTTGCGCGGACGGTCAGGTTTGCAACAATGGAGTCTGCACCGGCAGCTGTGACGCCGGCTACACGGAATGCGATGGCATATGCGTGGATCTCCAGAGCGATCCCGAGCACTGCGGAAGGTGTCATAACCCCTGTTCCTCCGGTCAAAGCTGCCTTGAGGGCACATGCTTTGGAACTGCTACTTACACGGTCACGTTGCTGGCCGACCCATCGGTCGGTGGCACGGTCACTGGGGGGGGCACCTACGAATACGGTGAGCAGGCCACGGTATCCGCGTCTCCCGCGGCGGATTACACCTTCGACGGTTGGTACGAGCAAGACAATCATCAGAGCGATAGGACCGACTACACGTTCACCGTCAGTCGGGACATCTCTCTTACAGCCAGGTTTTCAACCCCCGAGCAAACCCATACCGTGATGCTGACCGCCGAGCCTGCGGAAGGCGGCAGCCCCAGCATCGGCACGGCAGGTGGCCCCAGCAGCGAAGATCTCATTGCCGGCACGCAGGTAACCGTCCATGCCAATCCCAATGCCGGTTTCAGCTTCAGCGGTTGGTTCGAGGGTGCCACTATCCTTAGCGTCGAGGAGAGCTACTCCTTTACCGTTCAAGGAGATGTCTCACTGACGGCTAGGTATGAGGCCGACATGCATGACGTCATCGTCAGCGCCGATCCGCCGCAGGGCGGCAGCCCCAGCATCAACACTAGCAGCGGACCAACGAGCCAAGCCTTTGCTCACGGCACGGAGGTCACCGTATATGCCAATGCGAACAGTGGCTACGGCTTCACCGGGTGGTACGAAGCTGGCTCTCTTGTCAGCTCGTCGGCCAACTACAACTTCCTGGTGGAACGCGATATCTCCCTTTTGGCTCGCTTCGAGCAGGCTGGAGAAGTGACGCGTGTGGAGGGAAGCGATCGTTATACGACGGCCGTCGAGGTGAGTAAGCAGGGCTGGCCTGGTGGCTCCCACACGGTTCTTTTGGCTCGTGGTGACGAGGATGTTGAAGACAACCCGGGGGCTCCGCTGGATGCCGCGGCGGGAACTCCCTTGGCATATGCTCTCGATGCTCCAATACTCATAACCCGAAGCGACAGTTTGGTTGCGTCCGTGAGGAGCGAGATTCAGCGCCTCAATGCATCGATGGTGATTATCCTTGGCGGCCCAGTTGCTATCTCCAACTCGGTGGAATCGGAGCTGCAGGGCATGGGCTTGTCGACAGAGCGCATAAGCGGCGCCAATCGATACGCCACGGCCGCTCTCATAGCTGATAGGCTCAAGTCCGCGCGGGGGGTATCGTCTATCAGCACGGCCTACGTCGTACACTACCAGGCCTTTTCAGATGCGCTAGCCGCGGCTCCCTATGCAGCCAGGAGCGGCTTCCCAATTCTTCTTGTTGCAGATGACACCCTGCCACCGGATACAGAGGCAGCCTTTTCGTCCTTGGGGATAAACAACGTCTTCGTGCTGGGCGGTACGCAAGTGATCAGCCAGGGTGTCTACAACGCCATACCTGTGACTGGGTCGAAGGAACGGATAAGCGGGGCCACCCGCTACGATACTTCCGTACAGCTAGCCAACCGCTTTCTGGGTAGCAGCGATGAGATATTCATTCTGAACGGTTTGCACTTCGTGGACGCAATGTCCGCGGCGGCCTGGGTCGCAAGGGCCGGCAGCGGCATCCTCTGGGTGGCCAGCGGTTGGGATGAACCTCATCAGGTGGTTCAGGATTATCTCATGTCCAATGCCTTCACCTGGATCACCATCGTAGGCGGACCTGTCGCGGTGAGCAGCGGCGTCGAGGCCTGGCTCGAGAGCACCCACGCTTGCGCCCCCGATTGCTAGAGGTCCTCTCATGGGCGCCGGATCGAGAGTAGCGCGACGCTGTTGTCGCTGATGGATGTAGCGGGCTGGAAAGGTGCCCGAAGGTATGTAACGGAAAAGAGGCGTACCGGCCGCATCAGTCGTGACACGACGGCTTTGCAAGGCCGGTGATGCGAGCGGGCCTTTGAGATGGCTTCTGGAGTCGTTCAGCCCGCGCGGCGATGAGAAAACCGATCAGTTTCTCCGCCATCTCACGATTCGGCGCATCACGCCATTGGCCGACGGCCTGCGGCAGAAGCAGCGTGCCGACACCATTGGCGCCCTCTTCGCGCGAGTGTACGGGATAGACGTACTTCAGCCGGATGTCGCCGGCTTCCTCGTTCACCATGCGAACGCTCTGGGCGTCGGTCATGCCGATGGCAGCATTCCCCTCGGCGATCACCGACGCAACGGCGTGTTCACTCTCGGCCAGCGCGACGTTGTTCTCAGCCAGCCCGAGAAGATACGCGTTGAAGTAGCCGGGCATGTACTCACGATCCCAGAAGGCCATCATTGCCGCGAGGTGCGCGGCCGTCGGGGGATGGCTCGGCCCGGGCATCGCGAAGCGGTCCCGAAAATGGTGATTCGTGAGGTCCATC